>JAFGNH010000053.1 GCA_016927115.1 Anaerolineales bacterium
CCCTCAGTAATCAGAAGATCATCCTCTTGCAGTCGATATCGAATAAATTGATTTTCAGTGAACTCCATTTCATTTACCATATAATCATCAACCAACACTTTATTCCAATGTATATTTGCTGCTCTAAGGTATTTTTTTCTAATACCTTCGCCGTTCTGTTTGGATGAATTTAGCATCTTCCCGAGTTTAATATCATAGTAGTATCTGGCAGAGCTTGCTTCCCAATGCGCCGGTATCTCCCCCAGCCACTCGATACCTGAATCCTTCATCGGTACGTCCGGGTCCAGACCTTTTGTGACGGCCTGGTTGATCAGCGCGGTGCGGTATTCCTGCAGCAGCTTGATCTTTCGCTCCCTGGCTGCGATAGCCCGGTCGATAAGGGATGTTTTTTGGTCCAGAAAATTAGCAATGATCCTTTGCTCGGATATTGATGGAATCCAAATAGGGATACTTCCTAATTCTGTTGATGTGATAGCAGGATAACTGACCCCAGTAGAGCGCGATGATACTGAATCAATGAATTTCTCGGAGGATATTGCATAGTGCATATACTTGGGGTGAATAGATTCACTTGGAGTAATTGTAGCGAAGCCAGTTGATACAATCAGATTATTTTGTGTCTTCGGAAAATAGGCAATTGCCTTAAGATATGTTCTGACAGTAGAGATAATTGAATCACTTTCTTGAATAATCCTTCTCGCCCGTGATGGTGAATCGCCGAACCGCATTACTTTTGGCGGTGAAATTAACCCATTACCATTTACATTTCCTATATCAATGTAGCTCATAAGTAGATCTGGATCAGTAATCTCAGGTAGTGATTCCCGGTTGATTTCTGATTGGAATTTTAATGGTGAAATCTCCCAATGCTCCGGGATCTTGCCGATCCACTCCACACCGCTGTCTTTGTAAGCCGGATAAGGTTTCATTCGAAGATTTCCCCCAGCAGGCCGTCGGTTTCGGCTTCGAGAGCGAGGATATCGGCCTTGATTTCCTCCAGCGACCGAAGGGGTGTGTATTTGTAGAAATAGCGGGTGAAGCTGATTTCATATCCGACTTTATCTTTGTCCCTATCCATCCATGCATCCGGCACATGCGGTTTGACCTCGCGTGCGAAATAGGCTTCGATATCCTCCTTGAGCGGAATCTTCTCCGTATCACGCAGGGAGGTGTCCGGTTTAGAATTGCCGGTGCTGTCCCGTACAATTTCGTCGTGCTCGATCAACGGTTGCTCAACGGTCACTTTCGTGTAACCGAAATCTTCATTATCAAAGATACGGCAGTACTCGCCTTCCTCAAAACAGGTGTAGATCTCTGTTATGTCGGTTATATTTTTATCTGTGAAGTACTTGCGTTTGCTGCCGAGGCTGCGGCGCATATCGGCGTAGAAATCGACGGCGTTGATCAGCTGCACTTTCCCTTTGCGGTGTGGGGGTTTGCGACTGCTCAGCAGCCAGATATATGTAGAAATGCCGGTGTTGTAGAACATATCGGTGGGCATGGCCACGATCGTTTCAAGCCAGTCGTTCTCCAGGATCCAGCGCCGGATTTCGCTTTCACCCGATCCGGCGTCACCGGTGAACAAGGGGGAGCCGTTGAAAATGATCGCAATCCGGCTGCCGCCGGGCTGTATCTTGGAAAGCATGTGCTGCAGGAAAAGCAGCGCTCCGTCGCTGGTGCGCGGTGTACCGGCTGTAAAACGTCCGTATGGGTCATTGGCCTCATTCTTGATGAGGGTTTCTTCCTTTTTCCAGCTCACACCGAAGGGCGGGTTGCTGAGCATGTAGTCGAACCGATCGCCTTTGAATCGATCCTGTGAAAAACTCGAGCCCAGACGGATATTTTCTGCATTCTCGCCCATGATCAGCACGTCCGATTTGGCGATTGCATAGGTCTGGGCGTTGAGCTCCTGGCCTTTCATCAGGATTTCAACCCTGGGATTGATCTCGTGTTTGATGTAGTCCTTGGTTGTGATCAGCATACCGCCGGTGCCGCAGGCGGGATCGTAGACGCTGCGAATCAGGCCTTCTCCCAGCAGCTCGTCCCTGTGTTCGGCGAACATCAGGCTGACCATCAGCTGGATCACCTCACGCGGGGTGTAGTGCTCCCCGGCGGTCTCGTTGCTCATTTCAGAAAAGCGGCGCAGCAGTTCTTCGAAGATCGTGCCCATCTCTTCATTGGTTACATATTCCGGGCTCAGATCGACTTCGGTGAATTTTTCCACCAGCATGTACAGCAGATCGTTGCGGGAAAGGCGTTCGAGGATTTTCTCGAGCTGGAAATGCTCCAGGATTTCACGAACGTTGGTGCTGTAACCGTTCAGGTAATTGTTGAAATTGAGTTCGATATTATCTGCATCCTGTGATAACCGGCGCAGATCGAAAAAGGAGCAGTTGTAGAAGCTGCTTCCGCCGGCAGCTTTTTTCAGCACCGGTTCAAGCTGTTGTTCATCGAGCTGCTTCCTGTACTCCTCAAAATCGGAAATCACCTTATCCTTTGTATCTTCCAGCACCTGATCCAGCCGCCGAAGTACGACAAAAGGAAGGATCACATCGCCGTATTCGTGTTTCTTGAATGCGCCTCGCAGCAGATCATCCGCCACCTGCCAGATAAAGTTTGCTTTTTCCTGGAAGTTAGTGAGCATAAGATATTTCCTCTTTTTCTTGTGTACTAAGGAACAGAAATAAGTATATATGAGAATGGATTAAAAATTAATCTATAATGGGAGTGAAGCTTAGTTAGTGGAGGATTATCATGAAAATCGAAAAGCATTTTCTTCTCAATGACGATGATGAACAAATTCCATACAAGGAATCACCAAATCATAGTGGATCAATCAAGCCGAAATTTCTTATCATTCACTATACTGCCGGTTCAAACGCAGAATCCTCAATTGAATGGCTTACAAGTAAGAAAGGCCAGGCTTCTGCCCATCTTGTTATAGGAAAAGATGGTTCCATTACTCAGTTAGTGCCATTCAACTATATGGCATGGCATGCAGGCCCCAGCTCATGGGAATTCTATAAGGGTATGAACAATTACAGTATTGGCATTGAACTGGATAATGCTGGCATGTTGAAATTATACAAGGATGGATGGAGAACAAGATTTCAGAAGAAACCTGAGAAGGATTACATTCTTGCTAAACATAAATTCGGTGATACTGAATATGGATGGCAAATTTTTCCTGAGAAACAGCTGGATGTACTCACTGAAGTGGCGATCGCTCTGGTGAATGAATATCAATTGATCGATATTCTTGGACATGAAGACATCTCTCCGAGGCGGAAGTGGGATCCGGGGCCAGCGTTTCCCATGCATAATTTCCGTTCACAGGTTATGGGGCGCAAGGAAATCTTTCCGGTCGCTTACACGACTACTTCCACGCTGAACATCAGAAGCGGCCCTGGAACTCAACATGGAACAATAACAAAGAAACCGTTAAAACAGGACTGCAATATGGAATACCTTCAGAAAGAAGGCTCCTGGATAAAAGTGCATGTTCTTGATGAGGTTGATGGGGATATGGATGTTGAGGGATGGGTCCATTCGAATTACTGCAAGCAGCTCCTTCCCAGCGAAATTAAGGCAAAGAATTTATTCGATAAGGATAAGAAAATCTGAATGAATCTGTCATTTTAATCGAATATTTTCTTCGTGCTTTCATCAGAGAAATATATGAAATCTAATTCCTATCCCTTTTGCTGGCAAATAATTCTTTATTGGTGTCCAGACCGGGTCTCAAGGTAGACCGTGTCTCCTGGTTACCCGTACACCACACCCGTCAACTGCTCAGATATCTCCCATAACCGCTGGGCGAGTTCTGCATCCTGGGCGGTGTCGGTGCGGAAGGCACGACGCGGGTAGCCCTTCATCTCCTGGAACCCGTCAGGTCCGAAGTATTCCCCGTTTTTTACATCTGCTGCTGTAGCAGCGTAGAGCTGCGGCAGCGCACCCTGCCATGACGGCATGGCAAATAATACCGTGGCGGCTTTCATGAACCATTTCTGCACCGGCTTGCCGCGCATTTCCGGACCGGCTGCTATCAGGTTGGTGTGCGTAATTCCCGGGTGGGTAGCGACACTGATAGTGCTCAACCCTTTTACCTCCAGTCTGCGTGCCAGTTCGAGGGTGAACAACAGGTTGGCAAGTTTACTCTGGCGGTAAGCTTCAGAACCGTTGTAGCTTTCTTCTCCCATCAAATCATCAAAATTAATGGCCCCGTTGAGATGTGCAATACTGCTGACCGTGACCACTCTGCTGTTTTCTGCTGCGAAAACAAGGTCAATAAGCAGGCCGGTCAGAGCGAAGTGGCCGAGGTGGTTGGTACCGAATTGTTTCTCAAAGCCATCCTCGGTCAGCTTCCGGGGAATGTTCATTACGCCTGCGTTGTTGATCAAAAGATCCAGCTGAGGGTAGGCCTGGTGGATCCTGTCGCTGAAGGAGTGTATCGAAGACAGGCTTGCCAGGTCCAGCTGCTGGAGATCGAGTTTGGCATCTGGAACAGCCTTTTGTATTTGCCTGATTGCCTGTTCACCTTTTTCCATGGACCGGCAGGCCAGAATTACAACCGCACCTTTATCGGCGAGCACAAGTGCGCTGGCAAAACCAATACCGCTGTTCGCGCCGGTTATCAGTGCTGTTTTCCCTGCCTGTGTCGGGATATTCTTTGCGTTCCATTTTGTTGTGGCCATATGTTCATTCCTTTGTCTATCGAACCAGTGCAGGATTTTTCAGCCGTACGGTCGGGTTGGAAAAAGGCTGCCTTGTTGGGTTAATCCAATCAATAAATAGAGATTATACCCGCCCGGACTTCTGATTGCTGTATTTCAGCTTTCCCTGCTGTTTCGGAAGGATAGGCTGAAGAAATCGGCGAACTGTATGGTGTAACTGTGTATGCGGTCTTGCTGCGAGCCGAGAGAGAGGTTAATGAATTCCGGTACGACGTTTCTATCGTAACTGCCCGTATCGTCCCATGGTTTCCCGGGAACCCAGGATCTGTCGAGCAGGGTGAAATCCTTTCTCCGCTGCCGGTTCCACAGGATGAGGAATTCCTCGCCGGTGAGGCTGCAGCAGTGCAGGCCGGCTCCATGGAAACATTCAAACAGGGCCTGCAGTTGGGTTTCGGTCAGACTGTCAGGTACCGTTTGATAGTATTTCTGCAGGACACTGCTGCTGGTGAAGATTTCCTCAGCATGCCGGTATATCCCTTCTTTGACCCACGTGTTCAGTTTGAAGTGTTTCAGCAGTTTACAGAGCAGATTGCGGCGGTTATCCGGCCGGCAGAGCCTGTATTTGTGCGCATAGCCAATATAACAGTCGAGAGAATCGTTGGGGGAGAGGGTAATGGGGGCCAGCTGCAGTCTTCCTGAACCGGAATCGTACTCCCAGGTACTATCCAGCAGGGTGCCGGAGCGCGTTACCGATACCGAATCGGGGTGGCTGACTCCGATCCAGTTAATTCGCAGCGTGCGCTGCTCCGGCAGGAGGGCTGTCTCACCCTTTGCCGGTTCGATTGTGAAGCGGAACCCGTCAGGTGCAACCTGCTGGGACAGACTGGTGAGCGCGAAGCAGCCGCTGCGGTATGCCGTGCTGGTGCCGTCGTCCTCAAAGAGATCGAACCGGCCGTCCGCACCGGCATACAGGCGCACCTCCAGGCTGGTTGGAAGTGTTCCGGCCTGCAGGGAGTCTGTCCCTGCCAGTGGAAGCACGGCTCCGGCACGGATAAATACGGGAATATCATTTTTTTCGCCATAGACTGCATGCCATCCGCAGGGTAATACCTCGTTGGTGAAAAGGTTGTACCATTCGCAGTAGGGGTGTGTTTCGACTGATTGAACGCTTTGTTCAGCTCCCCCGGGCAGTGCTTCGCCGGATTGCGGGTTGGCTACTGCTCCTGCGGGTAATGCTTCGCTGGATTGCGCGAGGTCCAATGTTCCCGCGGGAAGCCAGAGCACCTGGCGGCTGAGCCCTGTTTCGCTGTCGGCGGGGGTGGTGAAGGGCGCTGCGATGATGTCCGGACCGAACGCGTATTGCTGCGGACAGGCGTAGGCTTCTTCGTTATCCGGGTACATATGGTACATCGGCTGCACCAGTGCCTGGCCGGTCCTGTGACTGCGCCATGCCAATGTGTATAGATAGGGGACCAGTTGATGCCGGAAACGCAGGATTTCGCCGCAAAGCCGGGCTGTTTCGTCGTCATATTTCCACGGAAGGCGTTCGTGGAAATGGCCTTTCGTACTGTGGAAGCGGAAGATCGGGCTGAACACGCCGAACTGCACCCAGCGAAGGTACAGCTCCGGATCCTCCACACCGCCCATATGCCCGCCGATATCATGGCTCCACCAGCCGTAGGCGATATTGGCTGCGGACGCGGTGAGATAGGGTTGGAAGGCCAGGGTCTGCCAGGTGACTTCGGCATCGCCGGAAAAGCCGACCGGTGTGCGGTGGCTGCCGTGGCCTGCCCAGCGGGAGAAGACCAGCGGACGTTTGATACTATTACGGCCGAGATCGTGGAAATGGAGATGATTGAGCCACCACAACGGGTCGAGGCCGGGAAGGCTGCTGGCTGTGCCCTGCTGCCAGTCCAGCCACCAGAAATCCACACCGATCTTTTCCTGTGGATGGTGCAGGAGCTCGAAGTAGGCGGCAGCGAAATCAGGATCTGCCAGATCGAATGCGATCGGAGTACCACTTTGAGGGTCGATCCCCATACGCCGGGCGAGCGCTGGATAGGCTTCTTCATGTGGGTGGACACCTTCAGCCGGGTGCAGGTTGAGCGAAACCAGCAGGCCAAGACCGTGCAGCTGCTGCAGGGTGTCCTGCGGATCCGGGAAAAGGTTATGGTTCCAGGTGTACCCGGTCCAGCCGGTAGATGTGTTTCCGGTTTTGGTGAGGTGCCAGTCCATATCGATCACACAGACAGAAAGGGGGATATCCTTCTGGCGGAACTCGTGCAACAAGGCGAGCAGTTCATCACTGGAATAGGCATGATAGCGGCTCCACCAGTTTCCGAGGATCTGCCGGGGGACCATCGGGCAGGGGCCTGCCAGGGCCTGGTAGTCCTGCAGGCAGGCAGCGAAATCCAGCCCGTATCCGAAGAAATACAGATCGAGTGTGCCTGCGTCTGTGCGGCGTGGTTCAAGCCAGCTGTTTTCGTTGAAGACCAACGAGCTGGAATCATCGATCAGTGTCCAACCTTCCGTGGACAGCAGGCCGGGCCCCAGTCCAGTTCGGCCGTTGATATTATCCAGCGTGCGGATGGTGCCGTAAAGATTGCCTTGATCGGTGTCGCCGAAATGCCAGGTATACCCGGCATCCTTGAGTGTGATGGCGAGAGTACTGCTGCAAAAACCTGCAGGGGAGGGTGTGTACTGCAGGTGCAGCTTCGTTGTTTCGATTTCCATACGGCCTGGCAGGGCAGTGCTGGAGAACTCCGGTAATGGCAGTCTGCGGTACCAGGCCAGCTGGCTGGGTTGGTCTTCGAAGCGCTCATCAGGGCTGAACTCGAGGCGGATAAGGCGCGGGGTGAGTACGGTGAAGCGGGTTAACGGAGCGTTTACAACGGCTTGCGGGTATGCGAGAGGCTGCCAATCGGGCTGGAGGCAGGGTTTTGGTTCCATGCTAACTCCTGGTTGGAAGAATTATAGATCAGGAAGGAGGGAGTGAAAAGGAGAGCAGCCCCGGCACACTCCGGCACAGGTTACCGACGAGAGGAGGGATCTCTCCTGCCATGGCCCAAATTAAAAAAATGATAACGCCGGAAATAATCCGATTCAGGTTCTTATGTAAGCAGATCTGCCAGAGCCTGTTCGGCTGTGTCGAAGCTGAAGTTGAAGCCGGCATTTAAAAGCTGACGGGGCAGCACGCGCTGACCATCCAGTGCCAGCGTAGCGGCCTCTCCAAGCATGGCCCTCAGCACGAATGCGGGAACCGGAACCGCCGACGGCTTGTGCATCCACCTGCCCAGCGTTCTGCTGAACTCAAGATTGGAAACCGGCTGAGGGGCAGTGAGGTTGTATACACCGGAGGACTGCGGGTATTTCAACAGGAACAGTATTGCCCGGGTGACATCCTCGATGTGGATCCAGGACATGTATTGCTTGCCGCTTCCAAGCGGCCCACCCAGGAAAAATCGAAACGGAAGTTTGAGCAGGGGCAGCAGCCCGCTATCCGGGCTCAGCACGAGCCCAATTCGCAAAACAGCCCGGCGTACTCCGGCCTCTTTGACACCGCTGCTGGCATCCTCCCACTGCTGACACACTTTCGCGAGGAAGTCGCTGCCAGATGCGTGACTTTCATAAAGGTATTCTTCACCATGGGGCCCATAATAACCGATCGCCGAGGCCTGGAGGAATACCTTCGGTTTGTGCTCCAGCCGCCGGATGGTCTCAGTGAGGATCCTGCCAGCCAGCACGCGGCTTTCAACGATGGTTTGCTTGCGTTCCGGAGTCCAGCGCTGCGGCAGCAGCCCGCTGCCTGCGATGCTGGCTCCTGCAAGATTGATTACAGCGTCGACATCTTCCAGGCTTTCCTGCCAGGGACCTGGCCGTGTGCCATTCCATTGAACTGCCCGGGCCCCCTGGGGAAGCAACCCCAGGTTCTCCGGATTCCTGCTGAGAATGACAACCTCATGGTCCTCCCTGCACAGCGCTTCGGTTACATTGTTTCCAATCAAGCCACTGCCGCCACTGATTACAACTCGCATTCACAAACTCCTGAGCATTTCACTTTACACGGAACATCGGGCGTGTTTTGCGGGAAGGTTGAACCCCGTTCCCACCTAAGATTGTACCTTACGAGATCCATTCCTGATACTGCAAACCCGTTTATGTAACCTTTTATCGCAAAATGAATCTATAACCTTGAAAAAACATGGACAAAACTAGCCGCGGTTTTGATATACTAAAAGTGAAGAATACGCATCCTGAGGTTTTCAGTACTCGGCGGCAAAAACGTCAAACGAAGCAGCAGCGGTTTGAGAGAGCAGTTCATCCAGGCTGTTTCATTTTCCATGTATCCGGTTTAAAGGAGATAAAATGAATACAAAAGTACGGCAGTTAGTCACCATTCTGTTTGTTGCTGCGACCATCTTTGTAAACACACTGGCGAATACGCTGCCTATCAACGGACAGAATACCGGGGAAGTATCCGACAGCTTTCCGATTTATTTCGTTCCAGCCGGTTATGTGTTTTCTATCTGGGGTTTAATCTATCTCGGGTTGATCGGATTTGCGATTTATCAGGCGTTTCCATCCCAGCGCGAGGATCCGCTTCAGCAGAAGATCGCACCCTGGGTCTGGCTGGGGAGTGCAGCGAACATTGCCTGGATTTTCCTGTGGCATTATGAGCGTTTCCCACTCACGCTTGTGGCCATGCTGATTCTTCTGGCAAGTTTGCTGGTGGTTTTTGTACAGATATCCAGAGTCCGTGCCGGCACAAGCCGCGGCACAAGCCGCCTGCAGCGCTGGCTGGTGGACATTGTTTTTGCAGTTTACCTCGGGTGGATTACGGTAGCCACAGTGGCGAATGTCTCCCAGGTGTTGTATTCCTCGAACTGGAATGCATGGGGTATTGCCGGCCCGGTTTGGGCAGCCATAATGGTAGCGGTGGCCTCGGTTTTAGGACTCCTCATGCTGTGGCGCGAACGGTCCATCCCGTACACGCTTGTTCTCCTGTGGGCTTTTATTGGCATTGCAGTCAAGCATGCCGGAACTGTGACAGCCACCGCAGCCTGGATCGGGGTGGCTGTGGTCGGTGCGGCATCGGTGGCAGCAGCGTTTATAAAACAGCCTCGTCTACAGGAAGGATAGGATATGACAGTTAAAATCGTGACGGATTCGACCTGTGACCTGCCTGCGGACGTGGTGCAGTCACTTGGTATCGATGTTGTGCCGCTGTATATCAATATTGGTGAAGAGGGATATCTGGATGGTGTCGATATCTCCCGCACGGAGTTCTACACGAATTTACCTGATTATCCTGTTCATCCGACAACAGGAACACCCGGTATAGGGGCATTCACACGTACATACGAAAAGCTTGCCGCAGCCGGGGCAGACAGGATCCTTTCAATACATATTTCCAAAAGCCTGAGTGCAACGGTTGATGTTGCCCGAAAAGCGGCAGAGGTGTTCAGATCAGTACCGGTTACGGTGCTGGATTCCCTGCAGCTCAGCCTGGGAACCGGTTTCCAGGTCCGGCGCGCAGCGGAAATGGCGCGGGCAGGCGCAGTTTTGGAAGAGATCCTGGCGGATCTTGCCGATATGGCACGCCGGTCGATTGTAATTGCCAGACTTTCCACACTTGAGTTCCTGCGCCGCAGCGGCAGATTGACTATGTTCATGACCGGCCTGGGTAGTCTGCTGAAGTTAAAACCAATCCTTACAATGGTGGATGGTGTTCCGACTTCATCCCGTGTGCGCACAACCCAACGAGCTGAAGAACAACTGATTAAAGAGCTGGAAAAACGGGCTCCTTTTGAACAGTTTGCACTTGTTCACACCAATGCAGCTGCTGAGGCGGAAGCATTCCGCCAACGGATAGAGCGTTTTCTGCCGGAGGGACCACTGTTCTCAATGGATATTACGCCAGTGATCGGGGCGCACATAGGTCCCGGTGCTGTTGGGTTTGCCGCTGTTTCGGCGCGATAGGAGCAGTACAGGGGGGCTTAAAAGGAAAATACGGAAGGGGGGGGCGTTAAATCCGGAAGATGTATTTTATTTTAATGGATCAATAGGCTCTGATTAAATAGAAGGAGTGTGTGATGGTTTGGCAAATTCTTAAAATTACAGCCAGTGTGGCGACGGTCTTGACCGGGGTGGTCTCGCTGGTAAAACCGGAAAGCGTACAGGGGTTTACCGGGCTAAATCCTGATGGCGGCCGGGGGATAACCGAGATAAGAGCGATACTGGGTGCATTTTTTATCGGTTTAGGTCTGGCAGCCATCTATTTCAACCAGGCAGAAACCTATCAGATGCTCGGTTTTACCTATCTATTGGTTGGTGTTGTGCGTGGTGTGTCCATGTTTGTCGACAGGTCGGTAATGTCTTCTAACACAATCAGCCTGGTGGTGGAGTTGATCCTCGGCCTTGTGCTGATTTTGGGATGATCGGAAGATGGGAGAAGGGGTGGATTCAAAGGATGGATTCGGAGAAAAGGGATTGATGAATCCGGAAATGATAATTTATCGGGTGTACTCATGAAACTTGCCCATAGTATGAGGAGGTTATGATGAAATCTGCAAAGGTGATTGCTGTTCTTGGCTTATTGGCTATGACTGCGGTGCTTGTTTATGGCTTTACCGCTGGCGATTTTGGTGTGGATGGCGGAACTCTTTTACGCAATCCCTGGGGCATTGTATCGATGGTCGATCTTTATACCGGATTTATTCTCTTTTCCGGCTGGATCGTTTATCGGGAAGAATCCAGGCTGAGCGCGGTTGTCTGGGTTGTGCTGATGATGGTCCTGGGCTTTTTCACCGGCAGCTTGTATGTGCTGATTGCACTGGTGCGAAGCGGTGGAGACTGGAAGAAATTCTGGCTGGGGAAACATGCCCGCAGTGAAAAACATGGCAGAAGGAAAAAACACGCTGACAGTGAAAAACAAACCGGTGCAGAATAACAAACCGGCGGGGAAAAACATGCCGGCGGGGAAAAACATGCCGGCGAATAAAATTTCCGAACTGCTTGGTGAACTGCACATGGTGCTGGCCGGAAAAGGGAGCAGGGTGTTCGATTCCACCGTGCCGCTGGTCGTGTATCTGCTGCTGAACAGCATATTCAGTGGCTGGGTTGGGACAGCCGGTGCGGCCGGGGCAGCTTTGCTGCTGTTGATCCTGCGGCTGCTGCGTCGGGAGAGTCCGGTCTATGCGCTGGGGGGCTTTGGGGCAGCCGCACTGGCGGTTGTCTTTTCTCAATTGGCCGGGACAGGAACAGGATTCTTTGTACCAGGGCTGCTATCCGGTGCGATATCCGTTGCCCTGTGTGTGGTGAGTGTACTGCTTAATCGCCCGCTTGTGGCATGGACAAGCCATCTCACCCGTCGCTGGCCGCGCCAGTGGTACTGGCATAAGAAAGTACTGCCGGCTTACAACGAGGTAACGATCGCCTGGGGTGTGGTGTTTGCGCTGCGGTTGTGGGTGCAGTACAGCCTTTTTCTACAGGGTGATGTCGGAACGCTCGGATTGGTACAGCTGTTCCTCGGTTGGCCGTTCACTGTCCTGCTGCTGATAGCCAGTTATCTATACGGCCAGGGGCGGCTGCGCAGTCTGAGCGGACCGAGTGTTGAGGAATTCAAGGCTGGTGCCCAGCCGCCCTGGCAGGGGCAGCGACAGGGATTCTGACCGGCTGATTCCGGGGGAAAGTATATCAGGCAGGTAGAGTAGGCAGGGATAGACCATGGATGGATCGAATGAGTAAATCCGGATCCGGAAAGAGGCGGAAGGAACTCCTGTCGGTATCCAGGTATGGGAGGAATCGTCCATCAAATGAACCTGATCCCTCACCTGCAGCAGTATTCATATTTCCCTGCATATAACCAATTCGATAGATCCAGAAACCTGCTCCAATTAGGATCATTACAGCGATCAGACCGATCAGAATTTTCACCAGATTCTTTTATTCATGGTTATCCTCGATTGTGGATACCCGTCGTATTCCGGTTACGGCAAGAATCAGGAATGGGAAAGAAAATTCAACCATATCCTGTCTTTTTGATTCTGTCTAACCGGGATTATTAATTAGTAGCTGGATGTTTGGGTTGTGTTAAGAATTCGCAATAAACTGTACCGCTTCCCGGATAAGTACTATCCCGTTTGGGCTATAGTCCGGTGTAAAAGGCGGTAAATTCAAGCAGAAAGGATCATCGTCCTAAGGGTGTGTGTTTCCATCCTGGGCGTATCAGAATATCAAATCGGGGAAACAGGGCAAGAGGTCCGTGTTATTCAAGCTCAATATTCTGCTGTGCTGCAGCACACTACCACCTTGTGCAGCCAGGCGCGGGCAGCAGCAGGCGAATCCAGGCGGAACTGCGCCCTGGTGGGGGTGTTTGGCGGTGCGACTTTCACCGCGTATCCACCAAGCTCTTGTAATACGGCAAAGGCTTCTTCGTCTTTATCATCATCACCCAGATAGACCGCTGTATCAGCCTGGTCCAGCGTTTCTGCGAGAAGAGCCTGGATCGTGAAACCCTTGTTTGCTGCTTGAGGTGCTATCTCGAGGAAACGATGGCCTCCGAGAATACGAAACAACGCTGAGTCAAGTTTCTGAGCCATACTTTCCGCCATCAGCAGGATCCGTTCAGCCTCAGCAGCTTCTGCATCCTTTGCATGCAGCGCCAGGGACCAGCCCTTATCCTCCAGATAAATTCCGTTAGTCTGCTGTATAAGCTGCTGCCACCGTGATTTGAGGTTCTGGAGGGGCGGTTGAATAAGTGCTGAATCGGCACGATGGAGGATTTCTCCATCCCTGGTCTGGATCTCGATTCCGTAGGTGCCTGCCAGCAGCAGCCCTTTCACGGGCAGAAGGCGCTGCAGGTAGGGCAGTTTCCGCCCACTGATAATGGCCGGCTCGATCCGGGGAATTGCAGTGAGGTCCTCCAGCAGCCGGATAATCTCGGGATCGGGGAAGATGTCATCAGGAGTGGGTGCAAATTCAGCCAGGGTGCCGTCGTAATCCAGGAACAGGAACACCCTGACTGCTGATTGAATTTTTGCTTCCAGTGTTGCGAGAGAATCGGTCATCAGTCCCGGGGGTCCTGTTCCAGGAGGGGGAGGATATTCTGTTTGAAGATCGCTCTCCAGGTATAATTTTGGCGTGTGCGCCGCCGCATCCGGGAAGTTTTGTCCTGTTCTGCCCAGGATAGAATGACCTGCGCCGCCTCCTCGGGCCGTGCTTCCGGATTGAGCCAGTACATGTCCTCCATGCCAAGCTCCTGCGCAGCAGGGATTTCACTGCAGAACACCGGCAGACCGACCAGCCCGGCTTCAAGCACAGGCATCCCGAAACCTTCCCGGTGGCTGGGCATCAGCAGTGCATCACTTGTCCGGTACAGGTCTCCGATTACTTGCATCGAGACGGTATAAGGCTCACCGGACTCGGTTCCCTGCTCGTAGACAAAAAAGATGCTGTCCTCAAGCCCCAGCTCAATTCGCATGTCTTTTAAAGACTGGAAGTAAAGCATGTTGGTAACACTGTGTGGATCAGGCGGACCGGTGATGATAAGCTTGTTGGGGCAGCCCATATCCTTGAGTGCAGCAGATACGCGGAAAGCGAATTCCAGGTTCTTTGCTTGGGTGATCCTCACCGGCATCAGCAGGTTCAGACTCTCATCCAGGTATCGTATCCGTTTCACCAGCCCCAGGCCTTCCGCGGACAGACCGAGAAGCTCTTCAGGATCAACACCATTGTAAACGACATGTATTTCGTCAGTGCTGATACCAAACAACCCGGCAAGATCGTGTTGGCGGTCCCGCGAAACCGTAACGTACGTGACATCCTTGAGCTTCGTGCGCAAGAGATCCCATGGATACCCCGGGTGCACCTTTTCCCGTGAGTTTTCGCTGGTCCAGGTGAAATCATGGCACCATGCTGTGCAGGAGCGGATTGTTTTCTGCTCCACCAGTTTTGTGAGCGCAGCTGTCAGCGGCAAGTTGAAGTGTTTGGTAAATACATTATGTACGATGAGAAAATCAAAATCGGCCAGTATTGAGTGCAGGCTTTCCAGCAGCTCGTCGGTGATGGTTTTGAATGCTGCCGGGACAACGCCATTTTCGAGATCAGGGTTGATCTGCCGGATGCGTGGGTGTTGTGAATCCAGCAAAGGCAGTTTTACCAGGTCAGTTCCGAGGGGGAGTGAATATTCACTGCCCCGGCCGCTGATCACAGTGACATTAAAACCGGCCTTGAAAAACTCTCTGCAGTGTGCGGCGATAACGGCTTCCACACCGCCGACAACAGGTGGTGCAGTATAATGCAGGATCCCAATCTTTGGATCAGGCTTCATGTGTAGTTCTCCGATCTTTAGTTCCTTTTATAATCCGAGTTCAGCAATGGATTCTAACTGTTTATCCAGCCAGTTGTGAATATCGTCCTTTTCAATCAGCCAGCGCAGCAAATCTGCACGCTCCTTTTTATCACCCGGATTCATGTTGAGTGCCTGGTGTATGGCTTCCGATGTTGCATAAATATCACAGGGGGAGATAATCATTGCCCCTGGTTCAAGCTGTTCGCGTGCACCAGCTCTTTCAGAGAGGATCAGCACACCATCCCGTTGATTGAGTACCGGGCCTTCCTTGGCTACCAGGTTCATACCATCCGCTATGGCATTCACGAGCAGTACATCATAAACCTGCATAGCTGCGACAGCCCGCTGGTAGTCTTCTCCAATCAGCAGGCGGATGGGTTCCCAGTCTGACGTGCTGTAGGTCGCGTTAATCTTCCCTACAACGGCCATAATTTCGTCCAGATATGTCTGGTATTCGATGATATCCATCCGGGAGGGAACGAGCAGGGCAAGAAACTGCACACGGTTCCGGTGTTCGGGGTGAAGGTCCAACAGTTCCTGGTACGCTTTGAATCCTCGGATGATGTTCTTGCTGGGTTCAATCCGGTCGATACGAAGAATGAGTTTCCGGTTATCTGCTGTTTCCAGGATACGATCACGGTATGTTGTTGTTTCCGGCCTCCGGCTGAGCCGGCGAATGGAGTCGACATCGATCGAGATAGGAAACTCACGTACATGAGTGGCATGATTGCGATACCATACCCTGTCATGTTTGTAGTTTGAATGAGAGCGTGGCAGAAGGTTCTGACAGGTGCGCAGAAAATTCAGTTTGTCCTCGCGAGTCTGGAATCCAAGAATATCCACGGCACACAGGCCATCAAGGATTGCGTGGCGCATTTCAGGCGGCAGGATACGCCAGTATTCCGGGCCCGGCCATGGAATGTGTATGAAATGCAGGATGACCGGCCGCTTCCCTCTCGGAAGGCGCGAACGCAGGGTGCGCGCAGCCAGGTACAGGTGATAGTCCTGCAGCATGACGATCGGCGGCTGAGAGGATGCCTGTACATGTTCGATGATGGCTTCTCCGAACATTCTGTTTACTGCAGCGTATCCCCCATACCATGCTTCCCAGGTCTTGCTGTCGATCACAGGCTGGCGGGGGATATCCCACATGGAATGCTGAATGAACCAAAGCAATGGATTGGAGATGACGTTGTAGTAGCCGAAATAGGCCTCAGGATCCGGGGTGAGGAAGTGAACATCGATAGTGCTGCTTTCTCCGACCAGTGGTACTGCGCAGGTGCCGCAGGCACTGTCTTCATTAGTCTGCGCGCAGGCAATCCAGGCAGCATCCATATGCTGAACAAATCCGGTAAGGGCTGTAATTAATCCACCGCTGCCGCGCTGAAGTATCTCATGGCCATCTGCATCAGTGAGGAATGTTACCGGGCCGCGATTGGAGGCAATAATCACGGACCGGCCATTGAGAATCGTGCTGGTGCGTTGGGCAGTTGGATTATCCATCAGGATGTTTCCCCTTTTCGCCTTCGTCCGTATCCGGTTGATTCGTTTCTGTCCGGGCGGGAAGGATCCTTTTCGCTGGCCTGGATAGCAAGGTCGATGAACACCGCAGCCGTCCAGCCAAAGACTTCTGCAGCGCTTTCAGGCGGTTCGCCGGTTTTAGCGTTGTAGAATTCGTAAATGCTGGGATGGTTCATGATCATATGCAGCGTTTTCTCACAGAGCGTATTGGCGATCGAGTTGTATCCGATCTGGTGCAGTGCTTCGATGAAGAAGTAGTTGATATTCGCCCAAACCGGTCCGCGCCACATCGATTCAGGATCATGGAGAGCATCATTCAGGGCAACGGATGGGATGGGATACTCTCCCCAGAATTCATCCGGGTTTGTCAGGTGAGCGATGAGCCGTTCGGTGATGTGGACAGGCAGCTGACCCGTCCATAATGGGTACAGGTTAAAAGGAGTCAGGACAGGGACAGGTTCACCGTTGTGGAGTGCCTGAAAGACACCCTTTTCCTCATCCCAGAACTCCCGGATCATACGCTGCACGAGGCCTTCAGCCCGACGGCGCCACATTGCGCCTTCCTGATCCATTCCCAACAGCTCTGCCATCTCCGCAAGCGATCCCATCTGTACGCACAGGTAGGTGTTCAGGTCGGGGCTTTCCACAGGCATGCCAAAATCCCACAGCGGATTGTTATCAAGACCCGAGGAGTAGGGGTGGTTGTACTGCACGAGGCCGTTTACATTATCGTCATTCATGCTGAACCACCAGGCATTCCAGCGTACAAGCGGGATGTAGATCTCTTTCAGGAACTCAAGATCCGGTGCCATTTCATGCAGCTTTAAAGCCGCCCAGGCCAGGATTGGAGGTTTGGTAACCTCGGCACGAATGGGATGGTCGATTTCGGCGATGATCCCTTCGTCGTAAACGGCATCGGGCAGCATTCCGTCAGGCAGCTGGTTTGAGATCATTGCCCGGATTTGATTTCGGGCCAGTTCAGGGTCCACGTGGCGATAAGCAAGGGAGTGCATGGCGCTGTCCCACAACCAGAGGCCGATGTAATTCTTCTTGGAAGGAGTCATTGCTTCATAGAGTATGTTTCCGAACGGACTGATCAGATTGCTCGCCATAATCCACCACGCATACGCGTAGGTCTGGCGATAGGGTTTGATCACAGGTGGCAGATTTTCAAACCAATCCCTCCAGCGGAACTCCGCAGCTTGTTTCGACAGAGTAAAGGGGATGGTATCGGGAACTTTTTCGCGATCCGCAATGGTAAGGCTGATCGTACTGTCCTGGTCGGCATGGATAAGGAACTCAACCTCATAGCCGCCTTTCCGTGGAAAGATGCGGTTACTTACGATTGTTCCGCTGCCGGAATACGCCAGATTGCGAACAGCCTTAAAGAAGCCGCCCTGTTCAGTCTGGTTCCAGAGCTGCGGGAACACAAAAAATCGAATGCCTGCGGTTTTACCGTCAGGTAAACCAAAGGAAAGGGTTTTTTGATCCTGAAATACAATCCCGAAATCTCCGATCGCGGTATGGAAGCGGAGCAGATGGGGGAAAGTTTCGGGTGTGAAGGCCAGTTCCTTGCCATCTTCATCGATAAAGGCCAGATCGGTAATGAAGGGGCCGCGTGTGAGATAGGCTTCCAGTGCCGGATCGAGATAAGACATCCGCTCTGCAAGTTTTATAAATAACTGCGTTTTCTCAGGATACTGGTACAGAAGGATTCTCGAACCCCGGTCGCTGAAGGGGACGCGGGTGATATTGATCTGGTTGTGCATGATTTTTATATAATCGGGATTGCGGGCACTCTGCATAGATATTTTCTCTCTGAACAGGCAGGTAGTGAACTGCAGTATTCAAAACTGGCTGCTGAATAAATCTATAACCATCACGGTTTTCTGCTGCCGCAGGGATGGGCTTAAATTCGAGTGTGAAGGACATCAATCCTGGACAGACGCCCGGTACAGGCCGGGAAACAAGAACAGGGGATTGCAGTGGGTTCTGGATTGAAGACGTCAGACCATTCTTGCTGCCGCAGATAACCAGCAGACGTTCCTTATTTTAACATACTGGTGATGATTGCAGCTTCTCAGTTTGGATTTGGATGTGGGGGAAGGAGCACCCGTCTGAAGTGTTAACAAAGAGAATAATGCCGGTCCAAAGGAAACCTGTAGGGTGCAAAAGATAAAAGGCCGGCAAGTTACATATCGGCCTTCTTCATACAAAATTCTTCTCGGGGCAGGATCGGATTTGTATCCGCATTACTCTCAGGAATCCGGCATTGCACAGCGGAAGCCAGGATAGTTGTACCAGTAATACGGCACGGAGCGATAGCGCAGGGAGGATCGCAGCCTCCAGATCCCATTGCTCCAAGGGCAGCCGCGCCAGATATATTGATAACCATCTTCTTCCTCGCGGCCGTCTGATGCGTTGTTTGGGTAAGGCATAGGCAAACTGCCGGTCCACTTCAACACATTACCCGCCATGTCGAGCACACTGTATGGGCTGGCACCGGCGGGAAATGATCCGACAGGAGCTGTGAGCGGGAAGCCGTTATCGTAATTCGGGTTGGCATGATCCTTGGGGCAGTTTACATCGCAGAAGTGGGCTCTGTCTGCCGTGAGTGGTTCGTTGCCCCATGGGTAACGCCGGGCATCGTTACAGCAGGCAGCCTTCTCCCATTCTGCTTCTGCAGGCAGCCGCCTGCCGGTCCATGCACAGCAGTCGATGGCTATATACCAGCTACCGTAAATCACGGGATAGTGGGCATACTGCGGGTCGGGGTCATACTCCCGGCCCAGGTAGTCCGAGTTCAGCAGCGGCGGCTCAAAGGCACTGTCTTCAACACAAAGAGCATACTGGCTGTTCGTGACTTCGGTCCTGTCGATCCAGCAGCTGTCCAGCCATACCTGATGGATCGGCACTTCAGGGCAGGCGACTCCGTATTATCATGGCTGTCAATTAACCCCTTCTCAGAAGTAAATACCTATCTGGAAGCTGCCTTTCAGTGGTTGATCAAGGTAAAAAAAACCGGGTATTTGCCCGTTGAACCATGTACAATAGAGCATCGTGGAAGGAGCAAAACCAGCTTCCAGGTACAGACGCTGCAGAACAGGAAAGGTGTGTATGGGAAAACAATCCGGGTACGATCTTGTGTTGACTGGTGGTGCGATTGTGACGATGGATTCCGACCGGAAATTGGTGGAAAACGGGTTTCTGGCCGTTAAAGAGGACAGGATTGCTGCACTTGGTCCGGCTGATACAGAGGAGGCGGCACAGGCTGCATCACTTGCGAAGCGGGTGATACGTACCGAGGGAAAAGTACTGGTTCCCGGCCTGATTAATGCGCACAGCCATCTGGCGATGACACTCTTCCGCGGTTTCGCCGAAGACCTGGTGTTGCAGCGCTGGCTGGAAAAAATCTGGAAGTACGAGTTAACCATGCTGGATGAAGCAGCAATCAGGGCAGGCTCCTCGCTGGCGTTTGCAGAGCTGCTCCGCTGCGGTGTCACCTGTGCGCATGATATGTACTGGCACTACATGGAGACAATCAATCTGGCTGAGGAAATCGGGTTCCGGCTGGTTTCAGGGCCATCCTTCACCACAATTGGTGACTTCGACTTTGACCAGATGCTGCTCACAGGGAGGTGTGTGCTCGAGGATCTGGAGGGATATGATTTCATTCTTCCGGTCATGCAGGCACACAGCACGTACACAACGTCGGCAGCCATGATGGGGGAGGTGCTGAAACTCAAGCAGGAATATGGGGTTCCGTTCACCACCCACGCGTCCGAAAACCGGCAGGAAGTGGATGATGTGCTGGCCCGGTTCGGCAAAACACCCATTCAACTGCTGGACGAATACGGATTACTGGATGACCGCACCATTCTGGCGCATTGTGTTGAGCTGCAGGATGAGGAAATCCAGCTGCTGGCCGATACCGGTACTCATGTGGCACACTGCCCGGAGAGCAACCTTAAGCTCGGTTCGGGGATCGCCCGCATAGCCGATATGCTCGAGGCTGGCGTGAGTGTATGCCTTGGCACCGACGGCCCGGCGTCGAATAACGATCTCGACCTGCTGGGTGAACTGCGTACAGCAGCGCTGCTGCAAAAGGGTTTCACACGCAATCCGGAGGTGTTTACCACCACCCAGGCGATGGAAATGGTGACTGTCAATGGTGCCAGGGCGTACGGAGCAGAGTCGTTTCTGGGGTCTCTGGAGGTGGGCAAAAAGGCGGATGTGGTTGTGATCAATCTTGAACAGACTCACATGACGCCGCTGCATGACATCTGTGCGAACCTGATCTATTCGGTCAACAAATATGACGTCGAGACGGTGTTGATAAACGGTGATATCAAGCTGGAAGACGGTGTAGTAACGTGCCTCGATGAGGAGGAGGCGAAAGCCGAAGTGCGGGCGGTAGCAGGCCGATTTGTTTGATCGGGCGAAAATTTTGACTCTGCTGCTGCAGGATCAGGATTAGTCGTTTCAAAAAGATCGAATCAATATCCTGAATCTTGATGAATGGGAGAGTGAGATTCATGAAATCAAAAAACATACCTTTGAATATTGGGACACTGGTCAATCACTACACCGAAGGGGAACATGCGCAGCATGCCCACGTCGCCCCGATCTACCAGACATCAACCTTTTCTTTTGAAGATGTACAGGCCGGCGCCGATATTTTCACGGGAAAGAGTGATGCCTACACTTACACACGTCTGGGAAATCCCAATGCCCGCCAGCTGGCACAAAAACTTGCAGCTCTGGAAGGGCTCGACCTTCTTGCACAGAATCCGGGAGTCGATCCAGTTAAGCTGGTGGGGGGCAGGGTTTTTTCCTCGGGTATGGCTGCGATTTCGGCTGTACTCCTCTCTCTTGCGAAGGCTGGCGAAACTATCATCGCCCAGAAGGTGCTCTACGGCACTACATATACCTTCCTCAAGAATATTGCTCCTGACTACATCATCAATGTATTCTGGGTCGACGGGGAGGATCTGGATGCATGGAAGGAAGCATTTGCCCGCTTCCCTGGCGCTCCTGCCTATCTGGAATCCCCCGCCAATCCGACGCTTGATATCGTCGATATCGCAGCCATCGCACACCTCGCGGAGAAGGCAGGCAGCCTGGTGGTCATTGACAATACCTTTGCCACACCGTACTGCCAGCGTCCGCTCTCGCTTGGTGCAGATATCGTGGTGCACTCAACGACCAAGTACCTCGGCGGCCTTGGCACAATTGTGGGCGGTGCAGTGATCTCGCGCCATCCGGATTTCTTCGACAGCAGCAAATCATGTTTCCCGAAGCTGGCCAACTCTTTCGGCGGCACGCCAAGCCCCTTCGACACCTGGCTGACCAACCTGGGTTTGAAAACGTTCGAACTGCGCATGCAGCGGCATACCGAGAATGCCTTTACAGCAGCCCGCTGGCTGGAAGCACACCCGAGAGTCTCCAAAGTCTACTACCCCGGGCTGGAATCCTTCAGCGGACATGCGACAGCAAAAAAGCAGATGTTCAACGGCTTCGGCGGGATGCTGTCGTTTGATCTTGCGGGCGGGTATAAATCAGGTGTAAAGCTGATGGAGGCAGTGCAGCTGATCACGCTCGCGGTCAGCCTGGGCAACGTCGATTCGCTCATACAACATCCGGCCAGCATGACCCATGCCGGGGTTCCACCTGAAGTCCGGCTGCAGTCGAATATCACCGATTCGCTGGTGCGCTTCTCGGTCGGGATTGAAAACTGGGAAGATATCCAGGCAGACCTGGCCCATGCGCTGGAGAAGGTGTAGTCTCTGTACTAAGGAGACCAGGTCTGGACATTGAAGAAACCTATAATTACCTGGGTATTACATTGTCCAGACCGGGTCTCCTTATTAATTCAGACCAGGTCTCCCCTTTCTCGTTTGTCTCATACTCCGGCAGGCAGGAGCCCTCTTCCTCAGATTTTTTTATCCTCCCAAAACACTCCGCCGGATAATCAGGGTATAGTAGTTAGGTTCATAGAAGCGGCAGGGGCTTTTGAATAATCATTTCAGGAGGGATCACCATGAGCGGAATACTATCAATTCCCCATCGTAAATCACATGGTTTGTGCCCGGTGAACGGAATACGCGATCTGATCCAATGGCGGACCGGGAGGGACTGGACGAACGAGTTTGTCTACGGCCTGGGCCAGGGAGGTGGGTTCGCTTATCTACGCTTCAATGCAGCTGATCCTCCGCGTCAGGTGTACTGGGGAGTTGCCGGGCCGCGCCAGCACAGGTACCTGGCCGAGCTTTTAGGGGCCGGCTACACCGAGATTGAGAACAGGTCCTTCAAGTTTTCCTGGAACAAAGCCCGGGAGATGCTGGAGGCGGGAACACCGCCGGTGATCGGCCCTCTGGACATGTTCTATCTGCCATTCTACGAGGGAATCTACCACAAGCGGCATATCCCGATCCATTACCTGCTGCTGGTGGGGTATGACGAACAGAAAATCTACGTACTCGATACTGGCCAGGATGAGGTACAGGAACTGTTGCTGGATGAACTTCAGCAGGCATGGGATGTGAACGTTCTGGGCCTGGGGAAGAAAAACCGGCTTGCGGCCTTCGATTTTCCCGGGGACCTGGCCCCCACAGCCGATATTGTTCACAAAGCCATCGCCGATTTATGCCAGACCATGCTGCATCCGCCCGTCAGTATGGTGGGTATCCCGGCTATGCGGAAGGTGGCGAAGGAAATCGTACACTGGCAGGAAGAGCTGGGGGAGCAAGTGGGGGCATGCCTGCGCCAGGTGCTGGAGTACCTGAACTCTCCGCCTGATATTGAGGGCGATCACCTTACAGCCGGCCGGCATATCTATATCCGCTTCCTTCAGGAAGCCGGAGAGAAGGCGGGTCTGGATTTCTCTGAACCGGAAAACCTGTTTGGCGAAACGATTGCATCCCTGCCTGACCTTGCAGAAACCATTCGCAAGAAAAACCTGGTGGAGGCGGGAGCTTGTTTTGACCAGATCGCTGTTGTTGAAGAAAAAGCCTTCTCCATCCTTGAGGAGATGGCTGGATAACCGGAGTAGAGGCAGATTCTTCTGTATAGAAATGGAGTATGAACTTCTTGCGTTCCCGTCATCAGGTGAGGGAGCTGGGATGAAGAAGGCGGAGGGGAATTAACGGAATCTGATCTGGTGTGAAAAAAACAATAGAATAGTAACAAGTTGGTGTACGATAATTCAAGGGGATCCAGACTGCCCGGAAGCCATAGCAGCCGATGCCGCCTCGCAGCCTTATTATGCGGCGCGATCGGGTTATGAACGGTGTCTTATACAGGGCAGAAACGGTCCACATGCGCCGCGCCGGAGTTTTTTTCCTGGCCCGCTCACCGGCATGGTAGGTGAGATAAGAGGAGAAGACCCATGGCCTCAGGAATGGAAAGTGGAAAGGAGCGAGAGGTTGTTGTCATTACCGGTGTTGGGGGTATGGGGGTTGCGATAGCCCGCCGGTTGGGAAACGGCCGTGTACTTGTCCTGGCAGACTTCGACGATGCTGCACTCCAGCGCGTATCTGCGCAATTAAGCGGGGAGGGTTACGATGTCCATGCAGTGAAGGCAGATGTCTCCGACGTTGAATCTGTAAAAGCGCTGGCAGAGAAGGCTCAATCCCTCGGAGCCTTCCGTGCTGTAGTGCACACAGCCGGCCTTTCGCCGGTGCAGGCAAGCCCTGAGCGGATCGTTTCAGTAGATGTTCTGGGGACCGCCTACGTTCTTGAGGAGTTTGGAAAGATTGCCCGGAACGGGAGCGTGGCTGTCTGTATTGCCAGCATGGCCGGCACGATGACAAAGCTTCCCCCGGAAATCGAGCAGGCGCTTGCAGTCACACCAGCGTCTGAGCTGGCTTCACTGCCCACTTTGGATCCGGCGAACCTCAATCCCAGCAATGCATATGGGATTGCCAAGCGAGCCAACCAGGTCCGTGTGCAGGCTGCTTCTGTCGTGTGGGGTGCCCGCGGCGGCCGAACGGTCTCGATCAGCCCGGGTATCATCTCGACACCGATGGGCCAGGCTGAGCTGGATGGCCCTTCCGGGGACATGATGCGCAGCATGATAGCGGGTTCAGGCGTAAAACGCATCGGAACGCCTGATGACATTGCTGCTGCGGTCGCATTCCTTGTGAGCAGTGAAGCATCGTTTATCACCGGGACGGACCTGCTTGTTGATGGCGGGACAGTGCCGGGAATGGTGTATGCAGCCGGTCAGGCAAGCTGAGAAATCGATTGCCCCATTACAACAGTGATAATAACCAGCAGTCTGCCTAACCGCGCGGCAGCTGCTGGTTTACTGTGCCCACAGCTTTCTGGTCTGTTGCTGCGTTACTCGAATGAGAGGAAGGCAGCATGATCAGGAGTATGGATGACGCTGTCCTGAACGGGTAGATCGGCTTCGATCATGATAAGGGATGCGAAAAAATCGGAAAAAGTGTACAGTAAAACCTTCAGAGGGCACAGATCCAGGGGCAATCCCCGGTGTTAAAGGCTCTCATGAAGAAAAGTGAGTATAACCAGCAAGGGGAGGGGTCATGGCAACGTCCTTTACTTCAGAAAAAATCTTAAAGGTGGTCCGATTCCCATTTGAGGATAAGAAGTGGATCGAGAAACTGTTTATCCTCTGCAGTATGGTAGTTGGATCTATTCTTATAATCCCAACGTTCTTTCTGCTTGGTTATAACTACGAGATCCAACGGCGTATGATTGTGGAGGGGGAAGAACCCACACTCCCTGAGTGGGAGGACTGGGGGACACTTTTCAAGAACGGTATTAAGATATTTACCGTGCGCTTCCTCTATTCCATACCATACTACGTGATCATTTTTCCTGCGATGGCTGTAACTGGAACTTTGCTTATTGTTAATCCGGATTTTCTAAATAACCCGATAGTTTTTTTAATCGTAATGCCGGTAATCCTGATTTTCTTTTCTGCTGCCAGTTTTTTCGGCCTGTTCACTTCATTGTTTGCAATGGCTGGACAGGGGCATATGATCGCCCATGGTGAATTCAAGGCGGCCTTCCGTTTGAGGGAAGTCTGGTGTGTATTCAGGAGCAACATTGGTGGGTATTTACTCACATATCTCTTCCTCTATGCGATTTCATATTTTGCTATATCTGTAATCCAGATCCTTGGTATGACGATTATTCTGATCCTGGTCATTCCATTTCTTATGATTTTATTCTCTGCATTTTATTCGCTGGTTTCAACAGTCCTGTTCACTCAGATGTACATTGACGGTGCAGCGAGAGTCGGGACCTGATCAGGCTGTTTCGAACACACAAAGTGAGCAGGATAATATATGGTGCCCCTGAACGAATCCATGAAGGTGTACAAACAGCAGCTCCAGAAGGGTGAAATTATACGGGCTCATCAAGGTTTAATGCAGTATTTCCGGGACCTGAAGGCACATCTGGAAAACAGGTATCCCGATTATTCCGTATCCGGCAGCATCTACTACGGCTACATGGATATGACTTATTTCTCCTTCATCCCTCCGTCCCTTGGCCGGCTGTCTCTGAAACCAGCAATTGTCTTCGTTTATGAGACATTCCGGTTCGAGATCTGGCTTGCTGCAAAGAACAAGAAGGTCCAGACAAAGTACTGGAATCTGATCAGGGAAAGCGGCTGGGACAAGTACGACCCCGCTCCAAAGATGGCCGGTTATGACCACATAATCTCTCACATCCTTGTGGGGGATCCCGATTTCCAAAACCTGGACCAGTTGACAGCAAAGATCGAGAAAGGCACATTGGAGTTCATCAGCGATGTGGAGTGGTTTCTGGCTCAGCAAGACCTGTTGTAAGCCAGGCTCCTCTTCCAATCCTGGCACATCCGTATAACATCTGCGGAAAACATGGACACAGGGGTGCTGGATTTGACGGGGAAGGGAAAAGCGGTTTTCATATCATTGGGTAAGATCTATTTATAGATCAAACGGATATGCTGCCAGCCGGGGGTGAACCCATCCGGGTTGTGAAAAGTATTCCTGGTACCCGGGACAATTGGCAGCAAAAGAGGGACGTGTAAATTCAGGTTTGTATGATGTAATTGGGAATTCCCAGGAAGATAGATAAACAGGAGGAATATTGTGTCTAAAGCCAGAATAACTGTGGTGAAGCGGATGGTTAACCAGGACATTGCGGATGCAGTGGGTTACGGAGAAGTCGGTGCGTGCGGCCTGTTCGAGGACGGACAGGAGTTTATCCAGGAGGACTGGCGGCCGCCGGAAGGTTTCTGCCCGTGGGCCTGGTCGGATATTCACAAGGAAATCATCCTGATCCGGCGCGGCGGGGATCAGAGTGAACAGACCCCGGGCATAGCAATCGCCTGCTGCACGGACGGGTACAAGCCGGTGGTGTTCAAGATCGAGCGGATCGAGGATTGAACGGGGATATCGAGGGAGTGTTGAGGAGACAGTATTATGGCGGATGTTAAGATCACAGTCCTGCGTAAAATGGAAAACAAAAACCTGGCAGAAGAATTCTGCCTGGCCGAGATCCCCATACCCTGTCCGCACATGGATGAAGGGCAGGAGTTCCTGGTGAAGGAAAACAAGCAGCCGGAGGGTTTCTGCAGCTCGGCCTGGCAGGATATCCATAAGAGCTTTCTCTTTATACGCCAGGGCGGGAATTTCAAAGGCTGGATGAAGGACGAGGACACTTTCATCACCTGCTGCACGGATGGACTCCGGCCGGTGGTGTTCGAGATAAGGCGGTTGAGCGACTGAACGCGGGATAGAGTGGGGAGGTGATAGTATGGCAAAGTTGAAAATAACAGTGCTGCGGCGAATGTCCAATCCGGATTTTGCAGAGAAGTACTGCGTGTCTGAAGCCGAACTCCCCTGTCCGTATTTTGAGGACGGGCAGGAATTTATCGTGGAGTCTGCCGGGCAGCCGGAGGGTTTCTGCGGCTGGGCCTGGAACGACTTGTTCCGCACGTTGATGATTCTCGGGCAGGGGGGAGACTACGAAGGCTGGTCAAAAGACAAGGATTCTCTGATCCGCTGCTGCACAGACGGTATACGGCCTGTCGTGTTCGAGGTGAGGAAGATAGAGGACTGAAAGCACTGCAGTCGTATCTACAGAAAAAGGGGGTGGTTCTGCATACTGTGGGGTACACGCACTAATGCGCATAGACATAATTAGACACAGGAAACAAGGGGATAACGAGGTTATTCCGCGATTTGAACAGGGTAAAAGATCCCAAAAACTGCTGCCTGGCGGATCACTTCAACATATTTCCCAAAAAACAACGCAAAGGAAATACTTTCTGATTAATCACGTTACATGGTGATGGAGAAGTTCCGATTGCTGTTGATAATAAATAAAAATGATCGGGATACAGAACGATGGGGAATGAAAAGAACAGATTGCTGCAGCTGGATAGACTCATTCCTGGAGGGAGGGAAGCAATATGGCCACAATCCGTGAAGGTGATAAGAAGGGGCTTCTCGTTGTAGATGTGCAGGCAGGTGTGATGCAGTATGCATGGGAGCCTGAAAGGATCATCCGGAATATCAATCTTGTTGTTGATAAGGCAAGAAGCCGGGGTGTACCGATCATCTGGGTGCAGCATACAGATGAGGATCTTGTTCAGGGCAGTCCTGAATGGCAGTTGGCATCCGGTTTATCACCGACTGATGGGGAAGCTCGCATTGAGAAGCGCTACAACTCTTCATTCGAAGATACACCGCTTGAAGAAATCCTCTCACGGCTGGGTGTTTCTCATATTGTGCTGACCGGGGCTGCCACTAACTGGTGCATCCGGGCAACAGCCTGCGCTGCCCTGGACCGGGGATACGACCTGACGCTCGTGTCCGATGCGCACACAACGGAGACCATGGAGTTCAAAGACGGCGTCCGAATCGAAGCATCCGATATCATTCGCGAGCTCAATAACGCATTGGAATGGCTCAGTTATCCAGGTAGAAAGAACAATACGATTTCAGCAAAAAACCTGGATCTTTAGGCTATCGACCCTGTTTCCTGGTTCAATATCTTCCCGGCGGGTGTTTGGGAATCCGCCTGGTTTTCCTTTTCCTTCACCGCCGATTCCGGAACTCCGTAAATTAGATAAAAACAGTCCAATTAATTGATATACTTAAGGGGTAGTATCCAATACTGCTGTTAACCACGAATTTCGCTGTTATAGGAAGAGCGAGGATCCCGGGCAAGTTTTGAATCCTTCCAGCGGGGTGGAGGACATACGGGAAGGAAAAATGAATGGAGAACTATATCTGTAAAACCTGCGGCACACAGTTCGCCAAGACAGAAATGCTGCCTTCAAGCTGTCCCATCTGCGAGGATAGCCGTCAATATGTCGGATGGGAGGGGCAGCAGTGGACCAACCTGAGAGTACTGCAGCAGACGTATCACAATGAAATAAAACCTCTTGAACCAAGCCTGGCAGGGATAGGCACACAGCCTTCCTTTGCCATCGGACAGCGTGCACTTCTGGTACAGGCTCCCGCTGGAAATATCCTCTGGGACTGCATCAGCTTGCTCGATGAATCCACCATCAAAGAAATAGAAGCCCTTGGCGGAATCTCTGCGATCGCTGTTTCACATCCACATTTCTACAGTTCCATGGTCGAGTGGAGCAAGGCTTTCGATGCGCCTGTATATATTCACGCAGATGATCGGGAATGGGTGATGCGCCCGGATCCAAACATTCACTTCTGGGAAGGTGATACGATGCAGCTGATGGATGGTATGACCTTGATCCGATTGGGTGGTCACTTCAAGGGAAGTACGGTTCTGCACTGGCGGGAGGGAGCAGAACGAAGAGGAGCTCTTCTCTCCGGCGATACGCTGCAAGTTGTATCGGACCGGCGTCATGTGAGCTTCATGTACAGTTTCCCGAACCTGATACCGCTGTCTGCAAAGGTTGTTCGCGGTATTGGAGAAAGGGTTGACAAAATTGAGTTCGATCGTATCTATGGCGCCTGGTGGGGCATGGTAGTCGATGCGGATGCAAAAGCAGCTGTTTCCCGATCGGTCGAAAGATATATGGCTGCTTTGGAGAGCTGAGAATTCTTGATTGCCGATAGTTCCATAACAGTATCAGTACTATATGCGGGTTACTGGAAGGGAGATGTCTGTATCACAACTGTCGTCAGCTCACACTGAATCGGGAAAGCCTTTCGAATAGAAGAAACGTTTGGTAATTATTATGATAGTTTTGTAAGGCAGGAGTAAGGAATGAAAGCAATTATCTGGACAAAATACGGATCGCCGGACGGGCTCAAGCTGAAGGAGATCAACAAGCCGGTTCCGGGTGACATGGAAATTCTGGTCAAAGTTCATGCAACAACGGTCACCGCTGGAGACTATGAAATGAGGAGCCTCAAGTTCCCGTTCTGGCTCCGGCTGCCAATGCGATTGTATGTAGGCCTTTTAAGACCGGCCAGGGTATCTATCATCGGGCAGGAACTGGCTGGAGAAGTGGAAAGTGTCGGAAGGGGAGTAACCCAATACAAACCTGGTGACAGGGTGTTTGGCGCCACAGGTTTCCGCACCGGAACCTATGCCGAGTATGTTTGCCTGCCGGAAGTGCCGGATGACGCGGAGGGTGTGCTGGCTCTGATGCCTGCAAACGTGAGCTATGAGGAAGCTGCAGCTGTGCCTACTGGTGGGCTCGAAGCGCTCCATTTCCTGAGGAAGGCGGCTATCCAGCCGGGGCATAAAATCCTGATCAATGGAGCGGGGGGCAGCATCGGAACGTTCGGCGTGCAGCTGGCGAAGTTGTTCGGTGCAGAGGTGACGGCTGTAGACAGTGCCGGGAAGCTGGACATGCTGCGTTCGATCGGCGCGGACCATGTTCTGGATTACACAAAGGAGGATTTTACTCAGAACGGTCAGATATATGATGTGATTTTCGATGTGATCGGAAAGAGCCCGTTTTTACGGGCTATCCGGGCGCTTAATCCCGGCGGGGCTTTCCTGATGGCGAATCCGAAGTTCTCCAGGATGATTCTTGGGGGACTTGTTTCAAAATTAACAGGAAAGCGGGTTATCTTCGAAATGAACAAGCAGGAAAAGGAAGATCTTGTCTACCTCAGGAATCTTGTTGAGGAAGGAAAGCTTAAAACCGTTATCGGGAAACGTTATCCGCTGGAACAGATGGCCGAGGCACACCGCTATGTCGAGACCGGCGCCAAACAGGGAAACCTGGTCATCACTCTGAATCATACATAAAAAGCTGCAGCCAGCGCCGTGTCTTTTTCCTGTATTCTTCCCAGTCGGCACCGAAATCTTTTGCCATTTTTTCTTCCCCTGCAGGGATCGAGATCCTGTCTACCAATACAAAATAGACAACCGTGATGATAATGGGTGAGAGGGATCCAAAAAGCAGCGTCTGGGCAAGCAGAATAGACAGGTAACCCAGGTACATGGGGTTTCTGGTGACACTGAAAACACCATCGGTGATCAGTATGTCTGATTTTTCATATGGATCGACTGTGGTGTTTGTTTGATGAAAGCTTTTATGTGCAAGCAGATGAAGAACGATTCCCAGTGCAAGCGGCAGCAGTCCGAGTATATTCCATCTGGTTGGAACCATCACGGCAATCGGGAAGAAAATATGGAGGGCTGACCCCAGCAAAACCCCAAGAAAAAAGAAAGCCGGGGGAGTAAACGTTCGCCGTCTCATCTATCCTCCACTTTCTGTGAATCAAGGTCGAACATAGTTAAATAAGGGCTTTCTGTATATGGGACCAATGCCTGCGGGCAGCTTGTTTTCACCATATTCGAGGAAGAAGCCTGTACTTCACATTTTTTGTGTATTCGTGATATCCAGGCAGGCCATCAATGAGCATTTGATCTTCTCGAACTGTCCGATAGATAAACAATCCAGCGATTATAAATGCCGGGACCATCGCCCACCAGGAACCAAGTACCAGGGGTATTCCCGTAAAACCAACAATGATCCCAAGGTACATCGGATGTCTTATGTGCTGATACAACCCTTCCTGAACGACTACCTGTCCGCGATCATCCTGCAATCGTGCCCAGCTTGAGAGGTACGCATTTGTTTTCATCACCTGCCAGATGACTGTACCGGCCAGAACCAAAAGGCCCCAACCAAGCAGTTGAATACCCAAAGGGACGAACGACCAGTGGAATCTTCCTCCATCCAGAGCGGACAGGATCAACAGCACTACCAGAACCGCACTATAGATACCCATCACCTTGCGGTCCCAGGCTTCCGCCTTTTCAGCCGGCAGATTGCGCTCGCGAACCAGATCGGGATTGAGCCTGGATATACGCCAGACCAGAATACTCACATACAGTATGAAGGTGAGGAGAAATACCCAGCCCTGCCACCAGCATACCCCACCTGCGATCCAGAACCACACGCAGGCAAAAACAGCCAGCCCAAAGAGCCCGGTCACTATTCTGGATACGATATCTTTACCAAATGTTTTATTCATATCTGCTGTATTTTACTTCCAATCCTTTTACAGCAGCGGTTATTCCGTATACACTGCTTGGGCCCTGTCCTGAGTACTGCCTTGTTTCTTTATGGACAGGTACTCAAGCCGGCATCAACTCTTTATGATCCTCCGAGCAACTTTATAGGAAGAAGGCAGCACATTGGCAACCCCGCCGCCGCTCTCGCTCTGCTGGCCGATGAACCACAATCCTTCGACCGGGGTTTTGTGTTCGAGATAGGTTTTGTTCATCACGGGAGCCAGCCCGCCGAAAGCATGGTGTCTGGCATGAGTCAGTTCCCTGAAATCAGCGGGTGTGAAAATCACGCGGGTTCTTGTATGCTCGCTCAAACCGGGTATGTACTTCTCTGTATAGGTCACCAGCCTGTCGGCAAACTCCTCCCTGCGTTCCTCCCAGGTGCCCTCGTTCAGCGTATCCGGGCAGATCGTGTACACCGTCAGGGTGTGGCGGCCTTCGGGAGCCATCTCCGGGGAGTGCAAGGTGGGTACGTGTACGACAAAACCATCCCGCCCTTCGTGGTATTCGCCGTTCTGGGCGTCTTTAATGGCATTTTCCAGATCGTAAGTGCCGTAGTAATAGGTGACAGGTCCATGGACAAAGGGTGTGGGGTCCATATCGATCCCCAGATGCACCATGAACACGGAATCCATCAGGGTCTGGTTTTCGACAAGTTCGGCATATTCTGCTGTCAGGTTCTCCCTGCCGATCAGTTTGAAGAATATCTGCTCGGCGTCTCCCGAAGCCAGCACCACATCGGCAGGAAAAAACTCGCCGCCGACCCGAACACCGGTCACCTTGTTACCCTCGACCACGATTTTTTCCACCGGGCTTTCTACCGCGATCTTTCCGCCCAGGCTTTCAATCAGGCTGATTATCGGACCGGTCAGGTTCTTGATGCCGCCCAGCATGCTGTAGAGATAGAGCAGGTCGGTGTTGGGGCCGAGCGATTTCGGGATGCGCTTGTCGAAGGACAGCTCGGAATTGAGGGCAAAGATTCCCAGCCCCAGGAAGTCTGAAGGCGGGGTGAAAAAATCGGCCAGGATGGAAGTGAAGACCATTTTGAGTTTTTCGGATTTGAAATAGGAGCTCATTAGTTTCTCAGCGCTCCATTTGGCCTTGGGGAGCAGGGGGAGCAGCGTCCAGTACAGGCGCGCCATGGTGAGGGTTTTTGCAAGGCCGCTTTGCCTGTCAGCTTTGCGCCCGAAGGTCATCAGTTTCGTAAAGCGCAGGTAGTCTTTCCAGTACTTATCCAGCCCCCTGGCTTCTTCCGGGAACTGCTTTTTTAGGAAGTCCATGCGCCATTTCGGGCCTCCGTATGTTTCAGGCGTGCGGATTTCATAATCCGGGAAAACGTAGCCGCGCTGGTCGATTTTGGATGAGACCTGGTCGTAGATCCCGAGTTCGTCCAGGATCTGGCCTATTGGTTCGTTCTTGCCAAAACCTTCGAGCATCAACTGCCCCAGGTCCCACTGAAAGCCGTCCTTTTCGATCGTGGCGGCCACCCCTCCGGGGCGATGGTACTGTTCGAAAATGGTGACTTCAAACCCTTCTTTTGCGAGCGCTGCGCCCGCTGTCAATCCTGCGATGCCCGAACCTATGATGATGGCTTTCATGATTATCTCCTGTAGTATGCTGGGAAAATTATATATCTACAGGTGTATTCGAGGGAAGCG
>JAFGNH010000007.1 GCA_016927115.1 Anaerolineales bacterium
GATCCTCGGCACCCTTCTGCTCCTGCTACTACTCGGAGTCGGCTTGTTCTTCCTGCTGCGAAAGCCTGCTGAACGAACCAGGCCGGTGGTCTGGTTTGAGGATCCTTCCTCAGGAGCCGAAGTTCTCGCCGGCGAAAATCTGGATATTATTGCCGTCGCTCGCGACGAAGACAGAATCAGCCGGTTTGAACTCTGGTTAGACGGCGTACTGGTCGAAGTGTTTAATTCCGACCTGCCCGAAGGAACCTCTCCTTTCCCGCTTGTCACCCGCCTGCGGATCGAAGACCCCGGCAGCCACACGCTGATCGCCCGGGCTTTCGATACCTCCGGGGAACGTGCGCATGCCACTGTAATGTTGATGGCAAATGCCGGAACCGACAGCGACGGGGATGGCGTCCCGGATGAGCTGGACTACTGTCTGGAAGATGGCGGAAGTGTTGCGGAAGACGGCTGCCCGGTTACTGTCGATGGAGACAGTGATGGCGATATGATTCCCGATGTTGAGGACACCTGCCCTGATGAAGCCGGTGTTCCCTCCGCCGATGGCTGCCCCGATGCAGATGGTGACGGAATCACAGACAGCGACGACGCCTGCCCTGAAGAACCCGGCGCTCCTGGTGCGCCCGGCGCTGAAAGCAGCGATGGCTGCCCCGCTCCCGGCGAAGGCGACCGGGATGGTGACGGCCTGCCCGATGCAGAAGATACCTGCCCGGATGCAGCCGGAACTTTTGATGCCGGCGGCTGCCCGGACCGTGACGGCGACGGTGTACCCGACGCAGACGACCCCTGCCCGGATGAGGCAGGAATTGGCGGCGAAGGCTGCCCTGGAGCCGGTGATGATGGCGGCGGAGGAGACGGCGGTATCCCGGCCGACACAGACTCAGATGGCGATGGTGTATCTGATCGAGATGATTTATGCCCTGACGATGCTGGCCCGGCTGAAAACGCCGGCTGCCCTGAAGGCGGCTCCGGCGACCGTGACGGCGATGGTGTCGAAGACGATGTCGACCTTTGCCCGGGCGAAGCCGGCGAGCCGGAACATGCCGGCTGCCCGCCTCCTGGTGACGGTGAGGATTCAGACGGCGACGGCATCCCGGATGAAGAAGAACCCGATGAAGGTTCGGGGCCTGTTTTACCAGGAGATGATCCTGTTGATTTCTATACTCCGATTGAATTTGAAGCGCTGACCTTCTCCGTCGATGATATCTACTCCGAGATCTACTGCTATGCCGGGCTCGCAGGAGCTGAAATGGAACGTTTTGGTCCCTTTGACCCGCTCGGTATTTACAGCTGGGATATCGGCGAATACCTCGGGCGTGAAAATAGCCGCCATGTCAGCCTTCCTGATGATGAACTCCTTGAAGTGCGCGCAGAATGCTATGGTAACGTAGTGACAATGGGTCCCGAAGGAGTCTCCACACGGACTGACGACCTGGGCACGATTTTCGCCCTGCATCCAATTGGAGACTGGGACGGGCACGTTATTGAAGTTACTTCTGCTGCCGGAGAGACCGGCTTGCAGTTTGACGCCTCCTACCGCATTTGCACCCCATCCTGCGATGAAGCTGCCTTCCAGACGCCTTTCCTTCGCCTGCTGCACGGCGGTGGCGACCATATGCTGCTGTGGAGCTGGGACGGTGACCGTACCCAGATCGATGGCTTCCATGTCTACCTGAACGGCAGCCGAATTTTCAACGTGCCTTCTGACTCGTACTCACAATCTGTCAGCGGTTTTGGCCCGCTGTGTGGTGCACTGGACCGGCAGGAATACTACATAACCGCCTACAGCGGTGACCGTGAATCAGCACCAAGCAACCTGGCCTACTGGAGTACCAATGCATGCCCACGACAGGTAACGGTTACCTTCCAGGGACTCAGCTTCTTCGATATGGGCGGCGACGAATCTTGGGCTGAAGGTTCTGTAGGCCCCATCTTTGGCGGCTTCCACGCAATCGGTACCAACAGCGAAAGTATGAATTTCAATCTGACCGATCCCGGCAACTGGTGGGGAGAACACTCCTCTGGTTTCCGTGTACGCAATGGCCGCTACTACAATGTGCAGGAGTTATTCGACTGGGCTCATACCGAGACGGCAGAATGTATCGGCGGTGAAGGTGCATGCCCTGTCTACACCGCTCCGGCATCCAATACCGTAACCATCGAACTCGCACCATACACCGACCTGACCTTTGGCGGTTATGTCTCCGATCTTGACTCCGGCAATCCGAGCGACAAACTGTTCGAGGGTGAACGCACCCTGTCTTACGATGAAATCCGCCCCGGCCTGTTCAGGGTGTTCGATCGGTACGTTGAGCTCACAGTACTGATCGATGTCATTGTTGGCCCTGAAGTTGGGCCTGACCCGGACCTGACCATCACAAATGTTACCCAGGAAGAAGAATCCGGCCAGCTGCGGATCCATATCTTCAACAACGCCAGCGGCATGGTCGGCCGGAACCTCCCTGTTCGTTTCGAAAACCTCGACGGCACCCTGATCATGAACAATACCTGGGAGGATCTCTCCATTCCTTCCGGCGGCAGCCGTATACTCATGGGGTCCGATGTGGTTTTGGAACCCAGCGACCTTCGGGTTATTCTCGATCCGGACAATATCATCGACGAAGAAAACGAGGACAACAACATCTATGAAACCCCGGTCACCATGCGGGTGGAGTTCATCCGGGTCAGGGCACCACACTGCAACGATCCAAACTGCAGCATCTTCGACTGCGACAGCGAGCATGTCTTCCATGTATTCGCCGGCTACGGACCAGAAAGAAACGATGTCGAATGGGTCGGCTACAATGTACGTTTCCCGCGAGAGCGCTGGCTGCGGGCCTGCGGCAGCCCCTGCACCAGCGATCCGGAGGAAGACTGGTACATGGAAGGAGATGACCGGTACACTTTTGAATTCGAGATGCCGGCGGACGAACTGCTGTTCATCATGGTCACCGGCTATGAACAGGATCCTGGCGGTGTCGATGACAGTCTCGGTCATTTGCTCCAGTCCTACAGTATGGAAGAAACCTGGGGACACAGCAGCGATACCTATTCCGGGGAAAGTGTAGGCGCCATCTGTAATGATACCAACTGCTCCGATTGCGGTGATAGTGGCCTGACAGCCTGGTGGCGTATCACCAGGGTCCGATAAAAAGTTGCAACTTACAAGCTACAGGGCATGGCTTTACAAGCCATGCCCTTCTCCCCCCCAACTTTTCTTTCTCCATCCGCTCACAGCCGCGGGGTTAACCAACTCCACAGTTTCATACATACCTGTTTATTCGTATGTCCTTATAAGGAGGAGAATCTCATGAAACCAACACGTTACCTGCTGTTCCTTCCGCTTCTATTGGCTGTACTTCTGTTGTCCGGCTGTGATCCCGTGGTTACAGAGATCGACGTCGCCTGCAGCGCCAGCTCTCTGATCAACGCCATCAACACCGCCAACAGCTCGCCCACCGTGACAACAACCCTGCACCTGGACCCGGACTGCGTTTATGAGTTAACCGCCTCGGTCACAACAGACACGATGCTCTACCCTGCCGGGGTTGGCCTGCCGGAGGTCGTCTCACCAATCATCATCGACGGTCAGGCAGCCACAATTAAACGCTCCGATGCTCCCGGCACACCGGAGTTCCGCATCTTTCTCGTTGCTGCTAGTGGTGATCTGACGATCAATAATATCTTTCTGTCGGGTGGCGATGTCCGCGGGGCAAACGGCAACGGCGGCGCTGTGTTGAACCACGGGACTCTTTTCATCAATACCTGTGATGTGTTTGAGAACCATGCAAATCGCGGCGGCGCTGTCTATAACACTGGGGACTTCGAAACCCTGTGGTCAGTTTACTACTATAACAGCGCAGATTTTGCCGGTGGTGCAGTCCAGAACGGAAGCGTAGTGATGACTGGCGGTGAAATGACCCTGGACCGCAGCCAGTTTTTCAATAACAGTTCTTACTACGGCGGCGCGGTACATAACTATAACGCTCTTGCCTATGTAGAAGGCTCTATCTTTACGCTGAATCAGGCCAATATCGAAGGCATGGGGGCCGGATTCGGCGGAGCAATCAGCAATACCTCTGGCTTCTATCCTCCACCGTTCGGCAAAATGTACGTTTACGGCTCAACGTTTAATGAGAATGATGCCGCACACGGCGGTGCGTTGGCCAATATGAACTTCTCCGAAATCGCCATCCATGATTCGATCTTCCATGCCAACACCGCCCAATATGGCGGTGCAATCATCAACGAAGAAGAAATGACCCTGATCCGCTCAGCCGTCTACGACAACCAGGCGCTGCACTACGGCGGTGCCATCTTCTATCATGATAACGATGAATCGTTTGGATTGGCGATCACAAATACGACCTTCTCCGGCAACCAGATCACCGGCCCCTCTTCTGCTGCTGATGCAGGCAGCGCTATCTACCACATGAACGGCGGCCTGGGTATGCAATATGTCACCATCAGCCAGAACACCGGCGCAATTGCCTATTCCAAAACCGGAGGAAGCACTACCATCGAGAATTCCATCATCGCGGAGAACCCCGCCGCAGACTGCGGCGGATCCTCCATCGGCACCGTTGATGTGCTGGGTTCCAACAACCTCGACAGCGACGGCTCCTGCCCGGGCTTCACCATCACCGCCCCGCCACTGCTCGACCCGTTAGCCGATAACGGCGGCGATACAATGACCCACGCCCTGCGGGTCTCCAGTCCTGCCCTCGGTAATGCTGTGGGATACTGCCCCAGCGAAGATCAGCGGGATATGTCTCGACCCGGTGGTTCTCTCTGTGACCTTGGCGCTTATGAATCCCATGACTACTTCGTCGGTACTATCCCTGAATTTCCCGAAGAGCCCGAGATTTTAGCCACGATCCCGGTTCCGGAGGAGCCGCATAAAGAACCGGATTGGTGGTGGAAATTTGAAGGCTATGTCTGCTCCGAATCGAACCTGACGGAGTTCTTCATCAGCACCGATGCGGACCCCGAGTTATTCAGTCTTTCCATCAATGAACGCGGGGTAAAGTGCTACCAGCAGAGTTATGACAAGACTCGCTACTGGTGCCATGTCGAACTCTCGATGCTGGAATGGGAAATCCCCTCCGAAATCAGCTTCTGTGTGGGGGATATCTGTGAAGGGATCCAGCGCACCACCCTCAGCCAGGCACGCTGCGAGGGAGACAACCCGCCCACCGAACCCGAACCACAGGTATGCAGCAGCTTCGAAACATTCGGGAACTGCAGTGCGGCTCCCGGCTGTGTTTGGCAGTGCACCGATATGGCGTCTGCACAACTTTGCGGCTGTATGCCGGAAGAATAGGATAAAACAGACCTCCCGCGGGTGAAGGCACCCGCGGGAGGTAAAAAAGTGAACCTTATAAGGAGGTTGCCATGGATAAGAACAAACGCCTCCTCTCCCTGATTCTCTTATTGATCCCACTTATACTTACAGGGTGTGATCCGGTTGTAACCGATATTAACGTCTCCTGCATTTCAACCAATCTTATCAACGCCATCAACACCGCCAACTCCTCCCCCGTCACAACAACCACCCTGCACCTAGATCCCGGCTGTATCTATGAATTAAGTGATCCTGCCGCAATCGACACATCGACGCCGCCATACAGTTTCGGTGTGGGTCTACCTGAAATTGTCTCTCCCATTCTTATAAACGGCCAGGGTGCCACAATCCAACGCTCCCAGACATCCGGTACGCCTGAATTCCGGATTTTTCTTATCAACAGCAGCGGCAGTCTTACCCTCAGCAATCTGTCCATAGCCGGCGGAAATGTACAGGCCGATTATGGTCTCGGCGGGGCTGTGCTGAACTACGGTGAACTGGCCATCAATGGCAGCACTATCTTCGGAAATACCGCCTGGCAGGGCGGCGCCATCCATAATGAAGGCACCCTCACTGTGTCTGATGCATTGTTGAATTCCAATGAATCCGAAATATCCGGGGGAGGGATCCACAACGAGGGAGAGCTGACTATCGAGAATACTTTATTCGAACAAAACCAATCCCATGCAGGTGGAGCACTCTATAATATGAACAAGGCTGCAACCGTGGATACATCAACCTTCACGAATAACCGGGCTGTTGTCAGGGGCTCAATTCCCGGCTACGGCGGTGCAATCTGCAACACGACCGGGGAAGGAAGTCCAACTGTCGGCGTTATGTATGTCAGGGACAGCAGCTTTTCCAATAACACTGGCGGGCACGGCGGCGCAATTAATAATAACAGGCTGTCCTCAATCAGCATATCCGACAGCCTTTTCCACGCGAATCATGCCATGTACGGCGGCGCACTGTTTTCCAGCGAAAACATGAGCGTGTACTATTCAGCCCTCTGGGAAAACACAGCCGATGTATCCGGCGGAGCCTTATACTACCTGAATGAAAGTGAGGATTTCGGCACATCGATCGTTTCTTCAACCCTGTCCGGAAACAGTATCACCGATCCGAACTCAACCCCTGATAACGGGAGTGCAATCAGCCATATCAGAGGCAACCTGGAAATTAATTACTCAACCATAGCCATGAACGCTGGAAACCCTGCCTATGTGATGAATGGCGGGACAGTCATCATCAGAAACTCCATCATCGCACGAAATACAAATGGGGATTGCGGCGGCACAGCCATCAGCTCATTGGAAGTGGATGGTAGTGTGAACATTGACAGCGACGGCAGCTGCCCGGGATTCATGCTCACCGGCAACCCGCAATTGGCTCCTTTGGCAGATAACGGCGGCAACACAAAAACGCATGCACTGCAGATCAACAGCCCTGTTCTCGATGCCGCCACAGGTTCCTGCCCTCTGGAGGACCAGCGCCATGAGTCACGCCCATCTGGCCCGGCCTGTGACCTGGGCGCATATGAATCCCATGATTTCGTTTATGATCCCTTCCCGGATAACCCGGATTATCCAACAATCCTTGAAACCGAAGCCTTCCCGGTCCCGGAAGAACCGCACGAAGAGCCAAACTGGTGGTGGAAGTTTGAAGGGTTTGTGTGCTCCGAATCAGGCCTGACCGAGTTCTACCTCAACACGGATGCAAATCCCGAACTTTTCAGCCTCACCGTGAACGATTTTCCGGTAATATGCTATCAGCAGAGTTTTGATCAGCAGCGCTTCTGGTGCCATGTCGAACGCGTGATGCTCGAATGGGAGATCCCGACAAAGATCAACTTTTGCGTGGAAGATCTGTGTGAAACCATCGAGCGCACCACCCTCAGCCAGGCACGCTGCGAGGGAGACCATCCTCCAACGGAGCCCGAACCTCAGGACTGCAGCACATTCACAACTTCCGGAGACTGCAATGCTGCACCCGGATGCGCCTGGCAGTGCAGCGACCAGGCCGCAGCCCTGGAATGCAGCTGTGTGCCGGAGTAAGGTTTGTACATAATGAGCCTTTTGGATAAACATCAGGGGCTTTACTTGAAATATATTTCCGCAGACAGGCTGCGTGTTCGGGTTGAAATGCGGCATAAACAGGAGGTAAAAAATCGAAAATGATCAGGACCAATCTACATTACACGGCAATAACTGCTTCGTCGTACAAGGAAGGTATCAGATCCAAAACATACAACCACTCCAGGTATTACGAGATCGGGATCGCTCTGATGCTCTGTTGGTTTTGAACGGGTAGATATTCTGCTGGTAGAAAAATAATCCTTTCATCAACAAAGGACCCGGCCGGGAAGAAACCCTGCTGACAGCCTAAAATTCTCCTCCGTAGTCTTCAAGCAAATGGGTTTCTAAAAGACCAGCTAACTTTGCCATACACACGACGACTGGCAAACAGCCACCGGGAGGTTTTTATGAAACTTACCAGAATGCTTGCTTGCTTGGTCTTGTCGGCAATTTTGCTTCTTCTCACAGGCTGTAATCCCGCAGCAACCGATATTACCGTTGCCTGTGATACCCAGGCACTGATTAACGCCATTACCACCGCCAACGTTTCACCCTCAACCACAACCACTATCCACCTCGAAGCTGGCTGTGTGTATGAACTCACCACTTCGGTTACCATGGATACTGAGTCAACACCGGCAGGGGTTGGACTGCCAGAGATTATCTCTCCGATTATTATCGACGGCCAGAATGCCACCATCCGTCGCTCAGCCGCATCCGGCACACCAGAATTCCGGTTCTTCCTTGTGCATTCAGATAGCTCTCTCACCATTAATAACCTGACACTCACAGGCGGGAATGTCCGCGAATCGCAGGGATATGGAGGTGCAGTACTCAACAACGGTATAGTGGCCATCAACACCTGTGAAATATTCGATAATCATGCCGACAAAGGTGGTGGGGTCTTCAATCGAGCCACATTCTATTCAGAGTCCAGTCTCTACTATAACAACCATGCCCACGATTCCGGCGGAGCGATCTTCAACAGTGGAAATGTCTACAGCACAGCGAATCATATCAACCACACAGGAGAAATCACAATCAGGGACAGCCAGTTTTACGACAACTATGCCTCATGGGGCGGGGCAATTGATAATGCCGGTGGTCTTGCTGCAGTAGAAGATTCAATCTTCCATAACAATCGGGCCTGGCGAGAGCAGGGAAATATAGGTGTTGAAGGAGGAGCAATTCTAAATACATCGGTCAGGGATGTGTTCGACAATCTGGCAATAGGTGAAATGACCATCCGGAACAGTGATTTCTATAAGAACACTGGAGGTGTAGGCGGGGCCATAAACAATCAGATCCATTCCAGGATTAATATCTACGACAGCACTTTTTACAACAACTATGCTCAGAGCGGCGGCGCCTTGTATAACCATGCAGAGATGACCCTGATCAGATCTGTTTTGTATGATAATGAGGCTGACTTCAATGGCGGAGCCATTACATTTCAGGACAACAACGATTCACCAGGTCTAAGCATTACCAATACCACCTTATCGGGCAACCAGGTTTTCAGTCCGTCCGTGACATATTCAGGCAGCGCAATCTACCATGTGATCGGCAGCCTGAAGATGGACTATGTCACAGTCACGGATAACATCAACGCCCCTGCCTATAGCAAAAATGGCGGCGGTGCTATTATCGAAAACAGCATCATCGCCAATAACCCGGACGGTGATTGCAGCGGCTCGACTATCAGCACGCTCGATGTTCTGGGTTCGGCCAATATCGACAGCGACGGCAGCTGCCCGGGCTTTACAATCACCACCGATCCAAAACTGGATCCCCTCGCAGACAACGGCGGGGATACCCTGACCCACGCTCTCCAGGTGGAAAGCCCGGCTTTCGGAGCGGCAGCAGGATACTGTCCGGCAGAAGACCAGCGTAACGAATACCGCCCGTACGGATCCAGATGCGACCTGGGCGCTTATGAATCGCATGATTATCTGGAACCCATGGTCATCGTGATAACTGAATTGCCCGGGATCCTCACCGAAGTCCCGGAAGAACCTCACAAAGAGCCAAACTGGTGGTGGAAGTTTGAAGGGTTCGTGTGCTCCGAATCCGGCCTGACCGAGTTCTATCTCAGCACAGACGCCGGACCAGAGCTGTTCAGTATGACCATCAATGAAATGCCTGTTAAATGCTACCAGCAGAGTTACGACGAACAGCGCTATTGGTGCCATGTCGAACAAGTCATGCTTGAGTGGGAAATTCCGACCGAAATCCTGTTCTGTGCTGAGGACGTGTGTGAATCTATCCGGCGCACAACGCTCAGTCAGGAACTTTGTGAGGGTGAAACCCCTCCAGCCGAGCCAGAGCAACAGGCTTGCTCAACCTTCACCACCGAAGAGGCCTGCAGCGCAGCACCCGGCTGTATGTGGTTCTCAGATCCGGCAGCTGCTGGAAGTTCCTGGGAATGTGTTACGGAAGAATGAATGGCAGCCTTCAGCAGGCTCAGACTGGCTGAATGCTTCTAAAGAAAGGGGAAAAAAAGATGAAATGCTCGACAATCTATAAAGGTGTTTGCCTGATTTTCATGATGTTTATGTTACTCGGCTGTTCCACTGCAAGTATTTCCGAATCCGGGTTGGATTCAGATGCGCTTGATGTTCCAGAAGCCGGTGAACCACTTGTGATTCCTGATGCACCCGCGATTTCCTGCCCGGAAATCGATATCGATCCAATTGTTGGTTTCGAAGTCACTCAAGTTCAGACTGAGGAGGAACCTGCCGCCCGCACGCCCTATCTCGACGCTGTCTTCAACACCTGCATTATACGTGTGACAGATCGGCATACTGATATCGATCCGGATGATCCTTCCCCCGGCCTGAAGAATGAATATTCCCGCGTCCAGTCCTTTAACGCAGATGGCAGCCTGCTGCTCGCCCGCGGTATCGAGGGGACCTGGTACCTGTACAACGCGGCTTCCCTGCAGCCGCTGGGACAGCTGCCGCTGGAAGTTGAGCCACGCTGGAGCTCGTCCGATCCAATGTTGATCTACTACATCGATGAGACCCGCTTGATGTTTTACAACATCAGCACAGGACAGCAAACGGCTGTACATGAATTCCGGGACGACCTCCCCGGCTATGATCCTGTCATGGTCTGGACTCGCTACGAAAGCGGCCCGACCATGGATACCCGCTACTGGGGTCTGATGGCCCAGGATCAAGATTGGTTGCCGTCCGCGTTTCTTGTTTATGACCTTGAAACAGATCAGGTGACTGCTTTGCGCGATCTGCGCAGCTGGTCAGAGGAGGCCAGGGAAATCGACACGGTCGCTATAAGTCCACTGGGAACCTATTTCCTGGCATACCTGGATCTGTACTGCGAGGAAGGTGAACTCGGCGATGATCAGCATCCCTGCGGCTTGATGGTCTATGACCGTAATCTCGAAAACGGGCGGTCCCTGCTGCGAATCGTCGGGCACTCCGATACAGCTCTCGATGAAAATGGGCGCGAAGTATTCGTATACCAGGATATCGATACCGATACGATTTCGATGCTCGATCTGGAAAGCGGACAGATCACACCGCTGCACCCGATCGATTTCAGCCATACCGCCATCGGCCTGCACTTCTCCGGCCGTGCTTATGAAAAACCAGGATGGGTGCTCGTTTCAACACATGACGGGGACACTGCTTCCCACACCTGGATGGACGACCAGGTTTTTGCTCTGGAACTCAAGCCTGACGGGCAGGTAATCCACCTTGCGCACACTCACTCAATCGTCGATGAAAGCCAGGAACACGACTATTGGGCAGAACCTCATGCCAGTGTCAACCAGGATTTTACGAGAGTGCTGTTCACCTCGAACTGGGGCAGGTCGGGAAGCGAAACTGTGGAGATGTACATGGTTTACACTCCGGCTGGATGGCTGCCATGATTTGTGTATTTTGATTTACTCAAAACATTCAAACTCAGTTGAATCACAAGCCTCCTTGCTTTTTTTCTTCTTCCGGCGATAAGCCGGAATAGTTACATCCTTTTAACAGATAAAAGTGTTTGTATACGGTAAAATATGCCCGGGTCAGGACCTTTTCAGAACGTATAATATGGCTTGACACTGAATCACACTTCCTGCGAGGTGCATTATTTACACCATCCAATCTATCCGAAATTTCCGTGATGCAGGCGGCCTGACCACCACCGGAGGAAAACGTATCCGCACCGGCCTGCTGTACCGCAGCGGTGACCTGGCTGATGCCTCACCCGAAGATCTGGCGGCACTGGCAAATCTGGGGATCAAAACCATCGTGGACCTGCGAACCGAAGCTGAAACGAAACGTCACCCCGACCGCCTGCCGCCGGTCAGGGATATTCAGCATATGCTTCTTCCCATAAAGGTCAGCTTACATGATGATTCAGGGCCTGCCGGGCAGGTCCTTTCATACTTATTTGGCAAAGGGCGGAAACGCAATTACTTCGAAACCATGCGTGATTCCTACGAGGAATATGTAACAGATTTCTACACTCTCTCTTCGGAAGTGATAAAGCTCGCACTGCAAAAGAATAATCTGCCCATGCTGATTCACTGCACCGCTGGAAAGGACCGCACTGGTTTTTTGATAAGCCTTATCCAGCGGGCTCTTGGTATTTCCCAGGACCAGGTAATGGAACATTACATGTCCTCGAATGATTCAGTCAAAGCCTTTCAGGAGATGATGCGCAAGCGATACCACATGTTCACGTTTCTCAAGGTGTCCTTTGATAAATTCACACCGCTCATGGAAGTCCATCGGGAATACCTTCAGGCAGCCTATAATCTCATCGACAGGGATTTTGGTTCCCTGGATACATATCTGCAGGAAAAACTCGGACTGACCGGGCAGGAGCAGACTATTCTGGAGAATATTCTGCTCGACCCCTGACTTCCGCTGTCTGAGATCCACCTGTCTGCTCTTCCCCGGCAAAGGTCTGTAAAAAATTGTGTAACATTTTCAGCTGATTCCACTATAATAGTTATTAGAAGCACTGATGGAGTATGAACCTCCCTGTTTCGACCCTCCACCAGGCCTGACTTGCAGATCCCCGCAAGATTTCCCAAGATCCGGACCCGAGCCAGACCCTCCCCCTTCAGCAGCTTCCTTACTGGTGTTTGTCTGCCAGCATGTCGGCATACCGGACCGCCATCACCCTCCCTCTGAATTCAGCATCTTCTCTCACAGCCGCAGTGCATATTGAAGGAAAGAAAGATGAAGAACAAGGTGCTCCGAACCGTTTTGTGTACCTGGCTGTTTCTTGCCCTGTTCTGTGTTGATTCAAGTACTCACTCTGTGTATGCTCTCCCGCTCTCTGAGCCTTCGGTAAGTATCTCGCCTTCCAGCGGTCCCCCCGGCACTCATGTTCTCGTCACCGGCGCTGGCTTTTTCCCGGACAGCGGCCATCCGCCCCATGAAATCCACTGGCGCAAGCAGACCGGCCGCCTGTTGGGCAGCTTCGAGACCGACAGCAGCGGGGTTTTCACAGCCCCCATTACTGTTCCCGCCGATATTTCAGAGTATGGCGACTACCATATCTGGGTGTGTGAGGGCTGCGGCAATACCAATATTGAAAAATGGGTATCTGCCACCTTCACCGTGCTTCCACCCGTTCCCACCATTGCTCCGGTGCCCCCCACACCTGCCCCTCCCCCCACGGTCTGTGATGTGCAGGGGGGTCCCGGCGAGGTTCTGCTTGATTTTGAAGACCTTCCCACCGAAGAAAACCTTCGCAGCACCACCCATCTGGGCGTACTGTTCAGCGGCGATGCGAACGTGTACACGATCGCCCCCACAGTGATAACCCACTCGGCTTCTCACGCCCTCACCATCGCACCTGCCATGGAATTCGGCAGCTACGGGACCCCAATCCGGTTCACCTTTGAAAACCTGCAGGATTTTGTCGGCCTGTATGTCGGGCTGAATAATCCGATCTGGGCTGAAACCCCGATCACCGCCGTGCTGACTGCGTTCGCCCTCGATGAGGAAGGCCGCCGGATAACTGCCGGCACGGACAGCGTCAGTGTCGGCCCGGAAGCTGCTGATATCCTCGAATGCCTCTCTGTTGAAGGCAGCTGCATCTTCGAAGCTACTCTCGATTTCGGTACCGCTGCAGATCTCGAAATACTCGATGACCTGGTACTGCGCGGTCCCGCGGAACCGGTTCCTGTGCCTGAAGACGAAAATCCACCGCAGGTAACCATCTCTCTGCCGGAAGCAGGCGCTGTGCTGTATACCGGCGGCGTGCTGCTGGATGGTGAAATTACCGAAGACAGAATGTTGAACCGTGCCGAGGTACTGGTTAACGGCACACTCTACGATGCACTTGGATTCTCTCCGGCAGGCTACACCGCCAGCGGCGAACGCCGCTACCTGTTCCGTGTAGATTCTCTCCTCGCTGATGCATTCGAATGCGGTGAAAACCGGATCGAAGTGGCTGCCTATGATGAGGCAGGCCTTCGCGGCGCTGATGATGTATCCTTCCTGTACTACGGAGATGGTGACCTTGAACTCACGCGCATCGAACCGGTGCAGGTCGTGTACGATGCTCCTGCCCTGGTAAAGAATAAAGCCACCGCTTTCCGGGCTGTACTCGATTCCAGCTTCTCCTGCCCGGTGGAAATCAACTTCCAGCTTCAACTCCCGGAAGAAAAATGGAGTCTTGGTCCGCCGAGAACCGGTGGATTGGCAACCACCCTTCCTCCTTCATGGGCCTATCCCGAAACATGGGGGCCGGTGGAAATACCCGCAGACACGGAAGACTTCGAGGTGATGCTGCCCTATATCGAACCAGGCGAGGAGGGAGAAGCTTTCGGCTCCAGCGCCCATCCCGCTGGACTCATTTTCGGCCGCGAAGCCGGCGGTGTGTACGGCCCTGATGTCCGGGTTGCCCCACGCCCGATCACAGATCCGGTCACCTTCCAGGTCGTTATTGATCCGAATAATCTGTTGCCCGAATTGAATGAGAGCAACAACATGCTTCCCTCTGGCAGCTATAAAGTTATCAGCACCCGTTCCTGGTCTTTCCTGTTTGTCCCCTACCGCACCTCTTCCGGTGCCCCAGAAGCCGGTCACTTCGACCTGACTGCTCCAATCGACTACCTCCTGGGGGTATTCCCGCTTTCGGATAGCAAGATCCGTTATGCAATTACCGGTACCGACAGCTACGAATGCCCGGACGACTCCGGGGACACCTGTGTGTATACCACCGACTGGGCTGATGGCGTCGGCCGTGATGTATTTCTGGCAGATATCGCACGCATGGCTGCTGCAAGCGGTTATGACATGGCTGTCGGCGTCGGATCCGGCGGCGGAGGGGGTGCAATAAAAGGTTATACCGGCGGTGTCTTCATCGGGCAGACTGCCGGAATTGCTGCACTCGCCCATGAATTTAACCATGGCGTCACAGCCATGGGTGACATCTATTCGCTCGACTGCCTGGTAATGTGGGATGAAGCCTACTGTGAGCATGCCGACGGCAGCCGTGAATACTGCTGCCACATCGACGGCTATGAAATCCCTGACGGCGCTGAGCGCACTAACTGCTACTACAACGACGCCGGGGAAATGGTCTGCGAGGAACAGACCAAACTCTGTGCAGAAAGCTGTAACTGCTCGATATACCGTCGCAGCGCTCCGGCAGGAGTCGAAAGCCTCTGCCAGGAGACCGAAGCGGACGGCAGCTACACCCTGCCGGACTGCGGCGCCGGCTGCTGCTGGAGGGTATGTGAAGCGATCTGTGCCGACGGTACCGTCTATAACGGTCCGGACGGCCGCAGCACCTCCCACCCCGCCTCCGAAGGTTTCTGGGTAAACCGCTGGATGCCGGTTGAAGACAGCTGCAATTACTTCATGGACATCTCCTCCGGGCCGGATGCACCCGGGTTCTGGATGCGTCTCGACAACACCGTCCAGCACTGCAAGAATGAAATATTCAGTGATGGTTATATCAACCTTCTCAGCAATGCAAATTTCCTCACCGATATCGACCCGAAAGCGATGCTGGTCAGCGGATGGGTAGAAAGAACCGGTACCGCCTCCTTTGATCCGGTCTTCTACCTGCCTGAAGCTTCCCTCGACCTGCTTCCCGGCCAAACCGGTGCATTTACAATTATCATAATGGGCACTGGCGGTGCTGAACTGTTCCGGTCCGGCTTTGATATTTTCTTCGAACAAACCGACCCGGATGCGGGCGAGCTGCACAGGGTTCCTTTCCTGTTCCGCCTGCCATGGTTCACCGACCTGGAGCAAATTTCCCTCCTTGATCCGGACGGGAAGGAGATCGCCTCTCGTACCATATCTGCCCATGCCCCCGAACTGACAATCACAAAGCCCGCTGAAGGAGACACGTGGTGGATCGATCGTGATATCACTATCCGCTGGAATGCCGGCGATCCGGATGGTGATGTGCTGGTATATGCCGTGGATATCAGCCCCGATAATGGTGAGACCTGGCTGCCGCTGGTGATGGATTACATCGGCACCAGGCTTGAACTTTCACCGAGCCGCCTCGAAACAGATGTGCCATATCTGCTCCGTGTGCGCGCCAGTGATGGATTGCTTACCGCCACAGCCACAACAGCGGCCAGCCTGAGCAGCACAGCAGGTCCGCCGCCTTTTTCCACTCTTCTGATCGCCGTCGGGCTGGGTGTACTGCTTGTGCTGGGAGGCTGGCTGTTTTACCGGGCGTACCGGGGATTCCGCCGGTAGTCGTTTTCAGGGGCAGTCTTGCGGGCCTGCCCCTGTTTTCACACCAGGTAACGCCTGCCATCCAGACACACCCGGCTGTTACAACGGCATTTTAAAATGCACGTCCCGAAGCCTACTTTTCCTCCTGCCTTATCGGGAAATCCGCCACTTGCCACCATCAAGCTGCTCTGCTACGCTTCTATCGCCTGAGCCGGAGAACTTCACCTTCAGGCATTTCTTTCATACAATAGAACCCGTTCAGGTATCAGGTTTTCATTCAATCAATAGAATAACCCTGACAGAGGCAGCTATGAAATTTGAAGAAACCATACTGGGAACATCCCCCGCGCGCATCGACGCCCGCGCCAAGGTCGCAGGAACCGCCCGCTATGTAGCCGATATAGCACCGGCCAACCTCGCCGCCGGTGTTATCCTGCGCAGCCCGCACCACCACGCCCGCATCCGTAACCTGGACATATCTGCAGCTCAGGACCTGCCCGGTGTACTGGCCGTTATCACCCATGCCGATGTCCCGGGCGCCTCCATGTACGGTGCTCTGATCCAAGACCGGCCGGTGCTCGCCGGAGAGGTGGTACGGTTTATAGGTGAACCGATTGCCCTTGTCGTTGCAAAAACACGGTCAATTGCCGAGGAAGCTCGTTCGCTTATCAATGTCGAATATGAGCCGATGCCTTCAGTCCATGATCCGGTGGAAGCACTCCAGCCCGGCACTCCCTCCATTCACCCGGACGGCAACCAGATCGCGCTGTTTGAAGTCGGTGAAGGGGATCCGGAAGAAGGCTTTAAAGAAGCGGATGTAATCCTGGAAGAGACTTTTTTCGTCCCGCGCATCTATCCCGGCTACCTCGAACCGGAAGCCTCGCTGGCTGTCTGGGAAGATGATGTCCTCACCGTCTGGGTCTCCTCGCAGCACCCGTTCTATGACCGTTTCAAAATCAGCACAGTCCTCGATCTGCCGGAAGAGAAGATCCATGTTCGCAGTGAAGCAATCGGCGGGGCCTTCGGCGGCAAGGAAGACTCAAACCTGCCGATCCTGACATCACTGGCCGCATTCCATATCCGCGGCGCGGTACGCTTTGTGAACACACGGACCGAATCCATTCTCGGACATCCCAAACGGCACCCCTGCCGCCTGCACTATAAAGTCGGCGCCCGGCACGACGGCACTCTCACCGCACTTACAGCGGTTGTACACGTCGATACAGGAGCATACGCCTCGTACGGCCCCGCTGTAGCCCAGCTGCTCACTGAAACCATTCCCGGGCCGTACCGGATTCCCAACACATATGCACAAACTTATGTAGTCTATACCAACAATCTGATCGGCGGCGCGATGCGCGGCTTCGGCAGCCCCCAGACGAACTTCGCTTACGAAAGCCTGATGGACATGCTTGCTGTAAAACTGGATATGGATTCAACCGAACTTCGCCGCAGGAATATCTGGCGCGAAGGTGATACCAATTACACCCGTGCAAAAATCAACCAGGCCCACGCAGCAGAAAAGATCCTCGCACACGCCCAAAAGGAGAAACAGCGCCTGAGTGCCATCCCCGCCTCACCAGGCAAAAAATCCGGGGTCGGGATTGCCATGGCAGTCCAGACCATGGGGCTGGGCCGCGGTGTGCCGGACGATTCCTCCCACCGCCTGGAATGGCTCCCCGACGGCCGTGTGCGCCTGTACCTCGGCGCACCTGACCTGGGCCAGGGCCTGCAGACTGCCGCCGCACAGATGACCGCCTCCGTGCTCGGCCTGCCATTTGAAAATATCGATGTGCAGCCGATCGATACCACCACCACACCCAACGGCGGCACAACCTGCGCCTCCAGGATGACCTACATGGTCGGCAACGCTGTCGTACAGGCCGGTGAAGCACTGGTCGGCGAACTGCTCGTGCAGGCCGCCCTTCTGCTGGATATCCCCCGTGGAACCTTGCGCTATGAACGCGGCATGGTCTACCAGAAGGACCGGCAGGAGCCGATCCCGGTCGAGGAGCTCACCAGCCGCCTGGCAGAGAATGATGTCAGCCTCGCCCACACTGCTACATTCTCCTTCCCGTACGGCCCGGAAACTCCCGACCATCTGCCGGTCGGCATGCCGCACACGATCTTCTGCCTCGGCGCCCAGGTGGCACGTGTGGAAGTCGACCCTGAAACCGGCCAGGTGGACGTCACCGACATCGCCGCCGTGCACGACCTTGGACGCGTGATCTACCGCCAGGGCGTGGAAGGCCAGATCGAAGGCGGAGTCGCCATGGGCATGGGCTACGCGCTGACTGAAGAGGTGAAGCTCAAAGCCGACGGCCAATGGGTCAGCAACCTTACCGAATACCTGATGATGACAGCAGCGGATATGCCTCCACGCATCACCATGATCCTGCTGGAGGAGCCGGAAGACAGCAGCGAGTTCGGCGTGAAAGGTATTGGTGAAATCGCACTGGTCCCCACAGCAGCTGCCATCGCCAACGGCGTAGCCGCTGCCACCGGTATACGGGTGCACCGCCTGCCTATCCAGCCGGAGGACCTGATTTCCTGATTTACTCCCAAAAACTATTAACATATCTGCTGGTATTCAGACATGACAGGTTATCCGTTAGGGTTTTTTTGAAACCTCTCTTGCGCACATGAGGTGATTACTGTATTCTGAAAATGAAAAGTGACCACCGTCTCCGATCATTTCTGCACATTATTCCCCATACTTACCAGCAAGGATCCTCAAAGCAGCACCTCAACATGAACCGCCCCACCCGGGCATACTGGCAAGCATGACCTCCCATACTTTCCTCTCAGGCTCCTTTCAGTTCATGCGCCAATTCGAAAAGAGATTTCCATGGATACACACAGAACCCGCGCGTTGATTGTGCTGATCCTCGCTTGTATCTTTCTGGCTGCCTGCCAGCAGCAAAGCTCCAATTTGCCCGAAACCGGTCAAACCCAGTGCTATAACTATTGGGGGCTTCAAGTCAACTGTGTATCTTCAAGCCAGGATGGCCAGTATCAGGAAGGAGTTGACTGGCCTGAACCGCGTTTCACAGTAATTTCCTGTAATGAGAGCGGCCCATGCAGCAATACCAGGATTGACTGTGATTCAAACCCATCGACAGATGCAGTTCTCGACAACCTCACCGGGTTGATGTGGGCACGTGATGGGAACCTCCCCGGCGCAGGGCTGCAGTGGGAGTCCGCTCTGCTCTATATTGATATCACAACCAACTCCCTGCAGCAGAGTGTCTGCGGCTATACCGATTGGCGGTTGCCAAACCTTCATGAACTGGAAAGCCTGATCCATTTCGGTTTTAACGAGGAGGACTGCGCAGGAGAACCCTGCGCATCCCTGGCCGGCTGGCTCGAGCAGTCCGGCTTTCAGAATATCGAGCTGAGTCTGTACTGGACCAGCACCGCACATATCAACATGCTGCTCAGCGGTACAGGCATTTATATGGACATGCGAAATGGCGACACTCTCTCCAATAATATGCCGCCCCCCTGTCATACCCCATCCCTTTACCTGCTTCCAGTACGCGAAGCAGGCAGTGAATACCCCGGCCCCTATCCAGCGCCGCCCTGGGTGACCGGACAGCAGCTTTGCTATGAAATCGGAAACATCATAGACTGCGAAGGCACCGGACAGGATGGCGAAAGTCAGGTCGGCCAGCCCTTACCCGAACCAAGGTTTACAGATAACGGCGATGGCACGATACACGATAAATTGAGCGGGTTGACCTGGCTGGCGGACCCCAACTGCATTGGAACCAATTACCCCAATGCCGCACCTGGACCCTATGGGGCAGGTATGTTTTCCTGGCCGGATGCACTCGCCATGGTGGAAGCAATCAATAACGGCGATTATCCTGAGTGTTCGCTTGGCCATGACGATTGGCGAATGCCTAATGTACTGGAATTGAACAGCCTGCTGTACCATCAGAAAGAGGGAAACTTGCTTTCATTACCGCCGGGCCATCCATTCGATGTATGGAATGAAACCGATTATTGGAGTTCCACTTCCGATGCTTTCAATCAGGACAACGCATGGCGAGTGAACGTTCAAGTCGGCCGTATTTTTCCCGTCGATAAAGATGAAGAACAGGCATTCCTGTGGTTGGTACGAATTGAATAGAAGTACCATATTCCGTGTCAGAAGTATGGATAGGGTGCACTGGAGACGCGCAAAAAAGTCCTTGATCTGACCGGAAGAACAAAACGGGTACAGCAGCCTGCTGTTGTTGGGACTTTCTGAGGTAAACAAACCTCCCGGGACATCCGCCCCGGGAGATTTTTCCTTTCAACTATGGGCACTCACACCAGGCACCCGCCGCAGGCGATTCAGCATGATAGGTCCCGCCGGCAGCATTGCACTGGCTTCTTGTCATGTCCCGCCTGCAGGACGGTGATTCTGGTTTAACTTCGGGGTCCAGCAGTTCGTCATCACTCCAGAAACCTACTTCGCCGGTATCACCCGATGCTTCAGTGCCGTCCTGCAGCACCCAGCACAAACCCGCAACGTCATCCAGATTGTCGACCACCCAGTGTGTCTGCCCCAGGTTCTGGGCATGTATTGGGGACTGTTCGCCGGCCATCAGGTAGCCGAGTATCTCATAGTTAAAACCAGGGCCGCTGTTGCAGGTCAGATCCTTTAATGCAAGCACCGAAAGCGGCGGGGTGAATGGCTGCATACAAGCTCCCGAGTAGTTAGTGAAGAACTCGCCGGTGGTCGAGAACGGGCCGGTGACACTGTCCTGGATGGCGGCGATACGCCAGTAGTAGGTAGTGCAGTCATCCAGCGGGTCGGTGATGATGTTCGTCGCAGGGAACATATAGGTTCCCAGCAGGTTCGTGCCGCTGAAGGTCGAATCCGTCTGCAGATCAGCTGCATAGCCGTCTGGAATACATCCGAACGCACTTGCACTGTAATGCAGCCAGGCATATGCACTGTGGACCTGTGCACCATTGATCGGTGAGATCAGTTCCGGCGCACCCAGCTCAGCGCTGGTAGCACACTCAGGCCCGGTGAAGAACGTCTGATGCTGACTGAAGGGCCCAAGAGCTGGGGGTACTATCGCAGCCACATCCCACCAGTACTGTGTAGCCGGCTCGAGAGCCGGTGTCGTCCAGCTGTTCACCAGGCCGACCCCTCCTTGCAGAGGTTCTGCTGAAAGGTCATAATCAGGCCCGATGCGGACTGCGAATCCATCCGGATCGCAAAAAGCCGGGTACTCCCAATCCAGTGTTGGTGTCAGCGAAGAGATTATCTCATAACCTGAAGGATCCCCGGACTCCGGTGCAGCAAGCCCTGTCATTGGGCAGGGGATGGAAGGACATGCACCGGCCGTGTTGATATAGAAGCTGTTGATATCCGAGAACGGGCCGTCCACGCCGTCTTCCATGGCAGCCACACGCCAGTAGTAGATCGTACAATCCGTTATATACGGCTCTGTTGGCGTCCACAGTTTGGACGGGTCGTACTCCTGTTTATTTAGCACCAGGCTGGTGAAAGCTGCATCTGTGGCGACCTGCAGGTGATAGCCTTCCGGCTCACAGTTCACACCCGTGTAGTTCCACTGATAGGACGGTGCATCATACCAGAATTCATGCCCATCTTCCGGGAAAAGCGGCTCAGGTGCAACAAGATCTGCCGCGGCGCACACACTGATGCCGTTGAAGGTCCACACTACGGACCACGGGCCATCAACGCTTCCGACAAACGGGCGTACATGCCAGTAGTAGGTAGTGCCGGGAGAGACCGCCAGCGGCCATCCGCTCGAATTCGGCATTGTAGCACTGGCACCCTGAACGTCTGCACTGAAGTCACTGGCAGGGCTTACCTCGGCACGGTAGCCTTCCGGTTCACAGGAGCCATCCGGGTAGTACCATTGAAGCTGGCTGGTGCCGGGAATAAAAGTGCCGCCATCCACCGGCAAAGACAACACCGGTGCCACCAGTGTGGACGGGTCACAGTACGTCTGCGGTGGGCCACCTCCACATGAGCTGATTCCTGCTGCAGCCAGAAACACAAATAGAAAGAAAATAACCTTTCGCATGACAACCTCCTTGAATACCGGTCTGTGGTTCAAAAGCGCGCAGATCGGAGGGACGGAACTCCATTCAATCATATAACGGTTTTACGATGGAATTGTGACAGGTAATTGGAAGAAATCCTGGACAGGCTGTTTTCTTATAATTCGCAAGAGGATACCCTTTGCGAGGAGCGTTGCTGCCCCGGAGCGAAAGACACGGCGAAACAGAAGCGATCGTGGCAACCTTCAGTAAGCTGTGGCGATCTGATGGATTCGCTCTGAGCAAAACGTCCTGGTCATGCGAGCTTGCGAAGCAATCTTCAGTTAGCTGTACTGATCTGATGGATTCACTCAAAGCAAGATGCCTCGCTGGATTATTCAACCCGGA
>JAFGNH010000054.1 GCA_016927115.1 Anaerolineales bacterium
CAAACGATCCCTTTATCAGAAACAGCCTCTGGAACCTGCCCCTTGCTTTCTGCGCCCCTCCCCGTACGGGCAGGTTCCAGCCCCCCCGGGGAATAGTGCCCATTTTCAGCAAACGATCCCTTTATCAGAAACAGCCTCTGGAACCTGCCCCTCCCCGCCCGTCCGCGCTATAATCTCCTTATATATGGAAACCAATCTGCCGGAAAACGAACCTTCCTATAACTATCAACCGGTGCTGCTGGCATCGATCCTGCTCGCTGCAGCCGGATGGTCAGGGCTGTACCTGCTCCTGACCCGAACACTGCCGACGGTCCTTCCACGCTGGGTCTTTTTCTTCCTGCTCGTACTGGCTTCCAGCGGTACTTCGCTGCCATTCCTCTGGCTGCTGCACCGGCGTTTTAATCCCAATCCCTTTTCGCCGGGCCTGCTTCAACGTCAATCCCTGGAATTCAGCCTGGTCGTAACCATCCTCACCTGGCTGCAGATCAACCGCACGTTCTCGCTGACACTCGCTCTGGTCATCTCTGTGGGTGTGGTCCTGCTTGACAGCCTCCTGCAGCGTCTGCAGCGAACTTCCCGGAGAGGGCCTTGATGTCTTTGCGAGATCTTCCTTCTGTCGATTCTGTCCTGCAGACACCTGCAGCCTCCGAGTTGAGCAGCATCTACGGTCGTCCACTGACACTTCAGGCAATCCGTCACACACTCGAAAATTGTCGTCTTTCCCACAAACAGGGCGATCCAGCTCCCGGAGTTGCAAATATAATACAGTCGGCCGGCAGCATACTCGATTCATGGACAGCCCCTACACTCAGGCCAGTGATCAATGCTACAGGTGTAATCATCCATACCAACCTGGGACGCTCTCCATTGTCGGCCGGTGCCCGACAGGCTGTTCTGGAAACCAGTCTGGCATACAGTACACTCGAGTATTCACTCTCCAGCGGCAAACGCGGCAAACGGGAGAAACACGCTGAGGAGCAACTCAAGAGGCTGACAAGTGCAGAAGCCGCCCTGGTTGTTAATAATAATGCGGCTGCCGTGCTGCTTGCTCTCTCTGCCCTGGCACGGCGTAAAGAGGTGCTGATAGCCCGTTCCCAGCTTGTGGAAATCGGTGGAGGCTTCCGGATACCGGATGTAATGCGCCTCTCCGGTGCCAGGCTGGTCGAGGTCGGCACCACAAACCGGGTCCACCTTTCCGATTACGAGAACGCAATTACAGACCGAACCGCCCTGATCCTGCTCGCTCACCACTCCAATTTCAAGATCGTTGGTTTTACAAGCGAACCGGATCTCAAAGACCTGTGTGAGCTTGGAAAACGTTTCAACATCACTGTTGTGCACGACCTGGGTTCCGGCACTTTATTTGATACGGCACAATTCGGTCTGGGACACGAACCGACCGTCCAGGAAAGTCTGGCTGAAGGCACGGATATTGTATGTTTTTCCGGGGATAAGCTGCTGGGAGGCCCCCAGGCGGGCATCCTGATCGGCAAGAAAACAGTCATCGAACGTCTGCGCCGCTACCAACTTGCACGAGCTGTCCGGCCCGACAAGATGTGCCTTGCAGCCCTGTCAGCCACACTCCTGCACTATCTGAAAGATGAAGCACTTGAGACCATTCCGATCTGGCAGATGATCGCGGCAACAACAGAACAACAGAAACAGCGAGTCGAAGCCTGGATAGCTGAACTGGGCTTTGGTACCTGTGTACCCGGCGAATCAACCGTTGGCGGTGGCAGCCTGCCGGAGGAAACGCTGCCTACCTGGCTGTTGGCGCTGCCCGTTCGCCACCCGGATGCAGCAGCCCGCCATCTGCGTACCACTGATTCTCCTGTCATTACCCGTATCGGCCAGGATCAAATTCTGCTGGATCCTCGCACTGTACTGCCCGAACAGGAGGCTGACCTGCTTTCAGGCGTAAGAAGCCTGCGCGATCAGGTCATATCTTCCTGACCAAGAGGAGGCTTAATGAAATCCGATCTTCCCGAAATAATGAAACAGGCGAATCTGGATGCGCTGCTGATTACCGGCCCCACCCGGCACAACGCAGCCATGACATACTTTACCGGCTCGGTTCATGTTGGACAGGCAGATCTTCTTGTACCCCGCGGAGAGGATCCAATTCTGGTCTTTCATAATCCCATGGAACGGGAAGAAGCCTCATCAACCGGCCTGCGCACGAAAAACAGCGATGCGTATAAACCGATGGAACTGCTGGAAAAAAGCGGCGGTGACCCTCTCAAGGCGATCGCACTCCGGTACCAGTTGATGTTCGAGGAATTCGGAATCAGCGGCCGGGTGGCTCTCTACGGCAAAGTAGAAGCCGGCCCCCTGCTGACAATTATCCGTTATCTGGAAAAACTGCTTCCAAATGTTAAAATTGTTGGAGAGAATAACCTCAACTCCACCCTGATCAGAGCCCGGGCTACAAAAGATGAGTACGAAATTGAACAGATACGCGATATTGGGAAATCCACTGTGGAAGTCGTAAGCCGGGTCGCGGAGCTGCTCAAATCAAGCCCTGTGAAGGGCAATATCCTGCAGGACCGGGAGGGCGAATCGCTTACCGTCGGAAAGGTAAAAAACCGGATCAATCTGTGGCTGGCGGAGTTGGGCGCAGAAAACCCGCACGGAACCATCTTTGCGCCCGGCCGCGACGGCGGCATTCCCCACAACACCGGTCAGGCAAACGACCCGATATACACGGGAACGCCTATCGTTTTTGACATATACCCCTGCCAGTCCGGCGGAGGGTACTTCTATGACTTTACCCGAACCTGGTGCGTCGGCCACGCACCAGATGAAGTTCAGCAGGCCTATGAGGATGTACTCGACGTTTACAACCAGGTCTCGGAAGCCATCAAACCGGATACCCTTTGCCGCATTTACCAGGACCTTACCTGCGAACTGTTTGAAAAGAAAGGCCATGCAACCATCCGCCAGAACCCATCACTGACCTCTGGATACGTACACAGCCTCGCCCATGGAGTCGGCCTGGAAGTCCACGAAGGGCCTTACTTCCGCAGTGCGGAAAGTAATCATGACATGGTGAAAAAGGGGTCTGTGGTCACAATTGAACCGGGGCTGTATTATCCCGAACGCGGTTTTGGTATACGCATTGAGGATACTGTTCAGGTTCGTCCGGACGGAAACCTGGAAATCCTGGTGGATTTCCCTAAGGACCTGGTCCTCAAATAACAACCTTTTTTGGGATCACGTTCTGCGCGTGCGGATTAAATATTCCGTCAGTGCTGCCGTATTGCACTGTTCACCTGCCCGCGAGGAGAAGGTCTTTCAACCGTCCAGCACTTTATATAAAGGGTTAGTATAGAAAAACCTGACAGATTCACAGGGAATATCAAAACCTGCAGCCCGTTCATATTTCCCTGCAGCTGACCACAGGATATTGTTCCACAACAGGGTATAGCTGGCCAGGAAGCAAAATATGTGCCAGTGCCGGCGTCCGATATTTTCTGCCCTGCTTATTCCTGAAGATGGTGTAGAATATGCGCTGAAAGAAGAGCAACTTATGGGTGACGAGACACGTATTCTGGCAATTGAAACTTCCTGCGATGAGACCGCTGCAGCCGTTGTTGAGAACGGCCGCCACATCATTTCCAATATCGTCGCATCACAGGCTGCAGCCCATGCAACCTATGGCGGCATATTCCCGGAACTGGCTTCCCGGCTGCATATCGAAACCATCTACACGGTTGTGGAAGATGCTCTCTCACAGGCACATATTGGTCTTTCCGGAATAGATGCCCTGGCAGTCACCCGCGGCCCCGGTCTGGCCGGTTCTCTTGTTGTCGGCCTGAACATGGCCAAGGGTATGGCGCTTGCTTCCCGTGTTCCGCTGATCGGGATCAACCATCTCGAGGGGCATCTGTACTCCAGCTGGTTGATCGAGGACCAGGAAGAGCCATCTTTCCCGCTGCTGGCGCTTATTGTCTCAGGCGGGCACAGCGAGCTGATCCTGATGCAGGGCCATCTGCAGTACCGGCGCCTGGGCGGCACGCTCGATGACGCGGCCGGAGAGGCCTTTGACAAGGTCGCCCGCCTGCTGGGGCTCGCCTACCCCGGCGGCCCCTCCATCCAGAAGGCAGCAGCCAATGGCGACAAACGAGCCTTCAAATTTCCACGCGCCTGGCTTGAAAACACCTGGGACTTTTCCTTCAGCGGCCTGAAGACGGCGGTACTTCGCGAAGTACGTAAACAACAGCCCGACCTGAACGCCGGAGTGGAAGCGCCACGTCCCGGCCTGCCAATTGCTGATATGGCTGCTTCCTTTCAGGAAGCGGTTGTCGAAGTACTGGTGCGTAAAACAATTGCGGCAGCGGAAGAATTCCACGCAAAGGAAATTCTGGTGGCCGGCGGTGTCTCGGCCAATGCCTCGCTGCGCGAGACGTTCCAGGAACTTTCCCCGATACCAGTTCGTGTGCCGCCGCTTAAGTTGTGCACGGATAACGCTGCAATGATCGCGGCTGTCGGACATCAGCGTTTTCTCGCCGGGCAGCGGGATGCGCTCGATATCGATGCACTGCCTACCTGGCCGCTCGAAAGCTGACCCTCTCACGTCCGGTGTGGCCGTTTATCGACGCGTTCCACGTCTCACCGGCGCGGGTTTCAAAGACATTTCTACATGAATGCATATTCGCATATGTGCCCCACCGCCAACCCGTACCACCAATGGTAAACCCGCTCGCATGATCACACCTCCGTGAACGAATAGTCCAGTGGTCAAAATGACTGCCAGGTAACACTCCCGTTGGATTCTATCGGCGTTGAGGTTCCGCTGTTCTATTCGTGGGGATAAATGGGAGGCAGGGCTGGATCCGGAAACCCGCCTGATAGCTTGCTTACGATTCCAGGGTAGAGAATTTGAATTGGAGCCCTGGAAATTAATTCTTCAAGGCTCAGAAGTATTTTTTCCAAGGCTGTAAAATTATTTTCCAAGGCTCAAAATCGAATTCCCCGCCTTGAAGAAGTTTTTTTTCTTTCCACAAGTACCGTTTCTGTGACTCAGCAACCTTACATTCAATGGTGATTTGATGATTCAAGCTTAAGGTGAGGCTTTTGACGGGATCGATACTAAGGTAACAGAAGGAGAACGAACACGAAGAAACAACTCTCCATTTTCTCACCCATTGATGGTTTGGAATAAATACGTGGCTTGATCACCCGGACTTATCCCCCCTCAATCGTAACCAGGCGCACGCCTGCATGGTGTACCTGCCTGAAATTTCCACCCTGGCTCAGAGTGTTCAGAACCCCTTCCAGATTCGTGACAATCGAACCGGAGAGCATGTTCACGCCATAGTCATACAGCACAGGGCTCAATGGTGTACTCGGGCCGAGTACAAGCACAAGCGTTTCCGGCCTGCACAGCTTCAACAGGTTTTCCAGAGTGTGGTTAACCAATGTCATCCCCGTTATCGCTACAACGTCCGACTCGGGCAGAATGCGCTCAGCTGCTTCTGCCGGCAAATCCCCCTCACGCGGCTCACGCTCTATCACATGGAAATCCGCAATCTCTTCACGGCAGAGCGGTACAAACGGGAAATGGCCGATCAAGGCCACTTTCTTCCCGCGTCCATGCTCGAGAATAACCTCCTCGGCATTGCGATCGACCCAGGTCTCCGGAGCCCGCGGCAGCAGTGCATTGATTGCCGCAACACCGACACTCGACATTGTGGGGTTTTCTGATTGGCTGAACGCTGCAAGTTCACGCGCGGGCAGTGTATGCAGCGTGCCGGCCTGGGGCACATCCGGTACACCATGCTCGTGATGGTCTGCTGAGATCGTTGAGGATAATCCGCAGCGCCGCTCCCCTTCCACCTGCACAACCACTCCGGTCCAGTGAGTGCCAATCGTTACACTCAGTATCTTCCCTTCCTGCATCTGCGACATTACGTTTTCTAATAAAGCCATCCTGTATTCGCTCCTGTATTCTGCCTGCTTCCTTGTACCGGCAAACCTTTCTGACCGAGTATAGGATTGCACGGCGGAAAAGTCTATACCCGGGCAGCCAGATTGTATAAATCCGCACACAGGCGCGGGGAAACATCTATCCATTCAGCAATCACATGGCATTTTCACCCCCATAAACAAGACACCACAAGAAGCATCTGATATACTCAATATTGTCCTAATCCTATCCGGAATAGCCCCTTCCACAG
>JAFGNH010000055.1 GCA_016927115.1 Anaerolineales bacterium
GGTCCGCCCCTGCAAGCAATTTATGAGAATGTGAAATACCCATCCATAATATTCTGCCGTTTCAGGCAATCAGAATGCCGAATAAAACGCCGCCGGCTGCAGCTCAGCTGAAAACTCCGGAAAAGCCCTCCGCTCCACGATCCATCTGCGCACGTCCACACAAAGGTGGCACTTGTCCGCATACCCGTGTTCACGCGGCTCAAAACCCTCCTCCGAAGCCAGCTGCGCCAGACCGTACGGCCCCTGCTCCACCAGGATTTTCGTCAGCGGCGGGTATTCCCCCCGGGAGAAACGTTCGGTCAACTCCGGAAGTTCACGCCAGGAACCGACAGAAATACCTCCGCAGAAGCCCGGCACAAAGTTCCCATGTAAATCGAAATGCGAATGCGGCGCATACAGCAGCTCCTGCCGGCAGTCTGCCCCCTCGAATTCTGCTGTCGGGGTTCCCTCAACAAGGTGCCCGAGGCGCACACCGCATCGTCCACCGCCCATCAAGCCGTACCCCTGCCAGAACATTTTCCCTGCCGTCTCTTCGCCATAGATGGAGATAAAGTCCTCCAGCGGCAGGACATCCTCCTGACCAAACTGAATCAACATCTGCATCCATTCCTGCATATACAGAATCACCCGCTGCGGGCCAAAGATATCCACTGCCGTCTGCACGGCCAGCTGTGTGCGCTGCAGCGGAATGGTCTCAGTATGGAAAGGCGAGCAGCTGATCAGCACGGCCTCCAGCCCGGCAAGACGCAGCACCCGGAAGCGCTCCACCACAAGCTCTTCCCGCACACACCAGCCGGCATTGGTCTCAAGATAGACCGGGATCTCCAGCTCTGCTGCATCCTCGACAGCTGTCAGTAACAGCGGGAAATTGAGGAACGGTTCACCGCCTGTAATATTGACCTGATAGGGATGGTTCCAATGCGTGGTCGCCTGCATGGCCTGCTGCACATCTACAGGAGACATCCAACCCAAACGCTCCGGCCCGCAGTTGTAGACGCAGTGCGCACAGCGAGCGAGGCAGTGGTAGGAGAGGATCAGGCCGAGATCCGTGGGTGAAAGAGGATTCAACAGTATCTCCTTAATGGGAGAGGTTGCAGCTTCAGCAGCATTTCACCAGTATACCGTGGAGAATGAAAATAGACCCAATATTACCCTTGATCACCCTGTCCATCCTGCAGTGTTTTTATTCAACACCATGTTCTGCAACGGGCAGGTTTGCCGGCGATCATCCTGTTTGACCCAGTGCAACACAATCTTGATCGGACGGAGTATCCCATCGACCGTGAATCCTGCCCCTACGGATCAAAACGCGCAGGGGCGGGTTTTTCCATGCCAGAGCACACCCTGATTCGGTGCCATTTGTTTCCCCCGGTATGCCGTTATAATGTGTAGATATTTCGGAAAACGGAAACCTGGTTTCCGGACAAGGGAGTTACGTTAGATGACCGTTGAGATGTGGATCGTGCTGGGCATCCTGGCAGCTGCAATACTTCTATTCACCACGGAATGGATCCGGCTCGATATCGTTGCCTGGTGTGTGGTCGTCTGCCTGATACTGAGTGGAACCCTGGATGTATCAGAAGCTATAGCCGGCTTTTCCAACCCGGCCGTCCTCACCATTGCCTCGCTGTTTATCGTTGGCGGAGCGCTGCTGCAGACGGGGGTTGCAGCTTCGATCAGCCGCCGCATCATGCGCGTTGCCGGAGACAACGAGGGCACGCTCATCCTCGTCCTCATGGCTGTGATCGCAGTGCTCTCCAGCGTTATGAGTGATACCGGCACAGTCGCTGTACTGCTGCCGGCGGTTATGGTTATAGCGCGCAGCAGCAACCTCTCCGCCTCCAGACTGCTTATCCCGCTCTCTTTCGGTGCGCTGCTTGGCGGCGCCTCTACCCTGATCGGTACTCCACCTAACCTGATCGTCAGCGAGATGCTGAATGAAGCCGGATTCGAACCATTCGGCTTTTTCAGCTTTACTCCGGTCGGCCTGATCCTGATCCTGAGTGGAATTCTGTTCATGTTCTTCTTTGGACGGCACCTGCTTCCGCAGCACAAGGACAAACCCGGGGTTTCTGCTGAATCCCCCCAGGAACTGATTTCACGCTACAGGCTTCCGGATTCCCTGTACCGCTTGCATATCCACCCGGATTCTCCACTGGTCGGGCAGACGATCCAGGACAGCGGATTGCGTGAAACCACCGGCCTGACAATCCTCGAAATCCACAGGAAACGGAACCTCACTGCCTCTTCCCCACTCCAACCGCTGCTGCAGAAGATCCAGTCGTCCTACAGCCTGCTTGTTCCGGGGCCGGACAGCATACTGCAGTCAGAAGACATCCTGCTGGTCAAGGGGAAAGAGGAAGAACAGGCTGCAATTGCAGAAAAATGGCAGCTGCAGATCGAACCGGCCAGCGATGAAGACCAGAGCAGTCTGGCCAATGAGGAAATCGGTGTGGCCGAACTTATCCTGCGGCCGCGTTCCTCATTGATCGGCAAAACACTTGTACAGGCGCGCTTCGCTTCCCGGTACAAAGTCACCGTCCTCGACCTGCACCGTCCCAACGCACGGGAGGAGCTGGATCCCAAAAGAACGGAACTGCGGCTGGGGGATACCCTGCTGGTGCAGGGTCTGTGGCGCGATATCGCTGCCATGCAGGCTGAACGGGGGGACTTCATCGTACTGGGCGAACCGGAAACGCTGGAATCACCGGTACGAAAGGGGAAAGCCCCGATCACCCTGCTGATCCTGGCCCTCATGGTGGTGCTGATGATCACCCAGGTGATACCGGTTGCGGCTGCTGCCATGGTAGCAGGCCTGGCCCTGGTTCTGACAGGCTGCCTCAGCATGGATGAAGCCTACCGGAGTATTGACTGGAAAAGTATCCTTCTTGTGGCTGGTATGCTGCCGATGAGCACCGCACTGGAAAAAGTGGGGCTGGTGCAGTTGGCCGCCGAAACCTTCAGCAGCAGCCTCGGAGTATACGGGCCGGTGGCAGTGATGGCAGGGCTGTTCCTCCTTACCTCAACGTTCACACAAGTCCTTTCCAATACTGCCACAATAGTCCTGATTGCCCCTATCGCTCTGGCAATCGCAGAGTCTCTTTCAGTACAGCCCCATCCAATGTTGATGGCCGTTGCCATCGCTGCATCTATGGCGTTCGCCTCACCAGTGGCTTCACCCGTGAACACGCTCGTAATGGGAGCCGGGAAATACCGCTTTGCAGATTATGCCCGTGTTGGTGTACCGATGATTCTGATCGCACTGCTTGTTTCCATGCTCGTACTGCCGGTTTTTTTTCCGTTCTGACCCTACTCTGAAATGCAGCAGCACCTGTTATTTTGGAGCGTCCTGGAAAGCCAGCCTCCAGAATATTCCACAGGCAGAAAGAATTGTGTGATGGAGATCCGAAAGGCTTCGGGGGGAGGGGAACATAATCTTTTCCCTGCAGCAGCGGCACAGGCAAACTCCGGGACAGCGATGAACAGAACCGCTTCATGGTGTATGATTGGGATCATCTACGGGAAATATCCATCCGCAGGAGCAAGTACATGCCAATACTTTTTGTGAGTTTGATTATCAGCCTTGCCGCCGGGATCGCCGCCGGCCTGCAGGGGCCGCTTACCACCGTGGTCAGCCAGCGGCTGGGAACCTGGGAAGCCGTCTTGATTGCACATATAGGCGGAATCACAGCCGCCGTTATAATGTTGATCTTTTTTGGCAAAGGCACACTGGGGGAATGGCGCAGCGTGCCCTGGTATGCGCTGTTATGCGGTGTGCTGGGGCTGGTTGTGCTCGGAGGAATAACGTTCTCGATTCCCCGCATCGGAGCTGCCAGCGGTATGACCCTGCTCATTCTCGGCCAACTCCTGATTGCTGTGCTGCTCGATCACTTTGGCCTGCTTGGGATGGATGTACGCGCTCTGAATCCCGGCAGAGTAGCCGGCTTGCTGACACTGGTACTGGGAACCTGGCTGATTTTACGTTGAACGATAGGCATACTATGATGCCCGGCTGAGATTCGCTATTCACTCAGCAGAATAAATACTGGCAGAAAAACACGTTCAGGAGATGATTTTCCACCGCTGCGTTTATGGTTATATAGAAATGCGTGCTGTCCCCAAATCTGGAATTAACAAACAGAAATATCCACAAGGAGCGTATCTTCCTAAATGAAAGCGTTAATGAACGGTTGTGATGCAATTGTACAGGCTGCGCTTGATTCTGAATGTACATTTTTTGCCGGCTATCCCATAACACCGGCAACACCGATCCTCCTGCAGATGATCCGTGAACTGCCGAAAACCGGCGGGATCGCTATCCAGGCCGAGGATGAAATCGCCTCCATGGGATTCTGCATCGGTGCGGTTATGACCGGCGCCCGCGCCCTGACCGCAACCTCGGGCCCGGGTATCTCGCTGTACAGCGAAAATATCGGGCTGGCGATCATGGCCGAGGTCCCGCTGGTGATCGTCGACGTGCAGCGGATGGGGCCTGCGACGGGAGCCGCAACGACCACGGCCCAGGGTGACGTCCAGTTCCTGCGCTGGGGCACCTCCGGAGGTTATCCCCTTATCGTATTGTGCCCGACCAATGTCGAGGAATGCTACAACCTGACCTGCCTGGCTTTCCAGCTCAGTGAGCAATATCGCATTCCTGTTATTATCGCTACAGACAAGGAAACAGCTGCAACTCTGCAAACGGTGGACACTGAAACACTCAAAAAATGCACACCCCCACCCCGACCTGCTGCACCTCCCGGAAAGCCGTACCAGCCTTATGCTGTCGGGGAACCTGGAGAGGTCCCGCTTTTGGCTCATTACGGTGGAGAGCACCTGGTCCGGTTCAATACCTCCACCCACGACCCCCGCGGTTATATGACCAAGCATCCGGCGGAGATCGAAGCCCTCAACACACACCTCTCGGTCAAGATCGAAGCACACAGAGAAGCGCTCGAAATCACCAGCGCCGATCTGCAGCCGGATGCTGAAACGCTGGTGATCAGCTACGGCGTCACCGCCCGCTCAGCCTGTACCGCCGTAAAAGAGGCTCGTGCACAGGGCAGGAAAGTATCATTCCTCACAATCCACTCACTCTGGCCTGTACCGGAAAGCACTATCCGTAACGCCCTCACGGGAATAAAGAGGATAGTTGTAGCAGAGTTGAATCACGGCCAGTACCGGCGGGAGATCGAGCGCCTGGCTGGAGATTCCAGAACAGTAACGGGTGTTCACAGAGTGGATGGGGATCTGATCACACCCGCTCAGATCCTGCAGGAAGGAGCACTGTTATGACCCCCTCCCCAATAGAGACATACTTCGATACAGAGCGCCTTCCGCTGCCGTTCTGTCCGGGCTGCGGCCATACGATCATCCTTAATAAATTGAATGAAGCCCTGGTAAACCTGCAGCTGGACCCACACCAGGTCGTGCTGGTTACCGATATCGGATGCAGCGGCCTTTCCGACAAATTTTTCACCACAAATACGTTCCACGGCCTGCACGGTCGCTCGCTGACATATGCCAGCGGTATCAAGCTGATGAATCCTGACCTGCAGGTGATTGTGATCATCGGTGACGGCGGCTGCGGGATCGGCGGACAGCATCTGCTCAATGCAGCTCGTCGCAATATCGGCATCAAGGTTCTGGTATTCAATAATTTCAACTACGGTATGACCGGCGGCGAACACTCTGTCACAACTCCTCCCGGCATGAGAACCGCCACCACGCCATCCGGCCAGCTTGAACAGCCCCTCGATATCTGCGGTACGGTCGCCGTGAACGGCGCAGGATATACCCGCCGGACAACAACATTCGACAAGGAACTCACGTCTCATATAGAAGAGGCCATCCGGACAGAAAGTTTCGCACTGCTCGATATCTGGGAGTTGTGTACATCCTACTTCGCCCCGCTGAACCGCTTTTCAAAAAAACGGCTGGAGGAGACGCTGGAGCAGCTGGAATTCCCGACCGGCCTGATCGTTCAACGGGAGAAACCTGAATTCAGCCGTTCCGTGCATGAGGATGCCCGGCAGGTTCAGGGGAAACCACGCTCGCGCCCGGAAGAGTTACCAGTCCGGTACCAGCATAATCTGGAAGGCCGTAGAGGGCTCATCCTTGCAGGCGATGCCGGCACAAAGATCGGGTCCGCCGCACGCATCCTGTGCAGTGCAGGCCTGTTTGCCGGGCTGTACACTTCCCAGCGGCACGATTACCCGGTTACCGTTCAATCCGGCTTCTCTGTCTCCGAGATTGTACTTTGCCCCACACGGATAGAACATCCAGGTGTCGAACACCCCGCCTGGGTGGTTGCACTCTTCCCGGCCGGTTTTTACAAGGTTCTGCCCATCATCCAACAGCTGCCGCCGGAAAGTACTGTCTATCTCGAAGCAAGCCTGCCTGAAGTGGAAACCCGCGCATCTGTGGTACGGCTGGACTTCTCCTCAGCAGGACACGCCTTAAAAAGCAGGGAAAACCGGGCACTGGCCGCACTGGCTGCACTCGTCCAGCGGGAAAACCTGTTCGACATGCATGCGCTGGAAGATGCTGCCGGTCTGCGTTCAGCCTTTGCCGAGCAAAACCTGGCCGCAGTGCATGCAGGGAAAGACCTGATCCAGAAATAAGGGTTTCAGAAAACGTACGAAGCGTAAACAACGCATTGCCATACCGATCCAGTATGGCGATGCGTTTTTCTTTTAGCAGGGGAATGTCACATTTGTGGCTGTTGAGCTGGATCCGCGCCCGGCCTATGGCTGCTATCATCCGACCCCCGCCTGAACCCGGCGAAATGGATTCCTGGTTGTTCAGAACATCAGTTGAATGAATCCTTCCAGCGAATCCGCTTCAAGTCGGGCGAAAAAGGGAACCTTGTGCATGGTTTCCAGAATAGTATCGTGTCTGTGCGAAACGCCAGTCAGACGTTCTTCAAGGTCACTGATCGTTTGGTGGTCAGCAAAATCCCCCGAAATCCGCACGGTCTGTATGATGCCCTGTCGGACTTTAAGGTGTATTTCTACAGGCGTATTCATAAACCGGCTGGATCTGGCGAACGAATACGGTGGGGAAAATCCAAAATTCCATTCCCAGGTGGCGTACTTTTCCCGAGAATACCGCTGGATGTTCTGTTTGTCCTGTGCGGTCAGCCGGTACAGAGCCGTATCCGGGTTACAGCTTACGACATACTCCATCACGAGATCGATAAATTCGAGAATACCCATCTGCCGGGAAAGATGCTGTTGAATATTTGTTACCGTACTGCGGTTCGATTGGATCGCACGGTCCTGATAGCTGTCCGGGTTTACCTGCAAAGCAGCAGAGAGGTTTTTAATCTCCGAGGAAAACAGCATCGTGCCGTGATGCAGTACTCTGTTCCGGTAGATATACTGGGCGTTGCCGGAAAATTTCCAGCCTGCAATGGTAAGGTCCGAGCGGCCTGTCAGCTGCGCATCCACACCCAGATCCTGCAGCACTTCGAGGATAGGAGTTGTGTAACGAACGAAATCGATCCCTGTTCCAGGCGGTACACTCCTGATAAATGTATAGTTAATATTGCCGGGATCATGGAAAACAGCCCCCCCACCCGAGAGGCGGCGGACTACTTCGATGTCGTTCTCCCGAACAAACTCGAAGTTGATCTCCGCGTAGGCGTTCTGGTGTTTTCCAATAATAATCGAAGGCCGGCTGCACCAGAGTACGAAAAAATCCTCCCCCCTGTCCTTCAGGAGATACTCTTCAGCTGCAACGTTGAATATCGGGTCCATTGAGGTGTTGTGTATACACAGCATGTTTCACATCCGAATCTATCGGTATACATTGGAACACAGAACTGCAGTGAATTATACACACAACCAGCCTGGGATATGGTCTCAGAACAGATAATCAGGTATCAAAAAGCAGAAATCTTAAAGCACGTTTTTTTCGGACACCAGCTGGCCGACAGGCCTTCACACAGCCAATACCTTCAGAACCCTGAAATATTCATATGAGACATACTGGTCCGGGACGTAACCACGGCAAGGATGAAGTGTTTTTGAATACAGAATAACAGCTGCGCTATCGATAATTCACAATTCACTATACAATATCGCCTGCATATCGCAGTTATCCATCAGAGTCCTGCAGGGTATTGCCGACAGTTATAACGCCACTTTTAAAAGGTAGACCTATGAAAATCAGAACAGTAATGGAAAAAATACTTCCCGACAGCTGGGTTCCATACATCCTTCACCTTCGTCCCCGAGCCTGGCCGATCGTAGCCGCACACATGTCCGCCGGTTTTTTTCTGGCAAACGGTTTTACATTCGGATCAGACACGCTGCAGCGGCTGCTGATTGCTATCCTAACCTGGACCATTCTGGGTAACGGCGGCACACTGGCCATCAATTCCTACTACGATCAGGACGAGGGCGATATCGGCTATCTGGATGACCCGCCGACACCACCAAAATACCTGCATCTTTTTTCTCTGCTGCTGATGGTTCTGGGACTTCCGCTGGCAGCATACCTCGGCAGCAGATTCCTAATCGTATACACCATCTGTATGACCTTGTCGGTTATTTATTCCGTCCCTCCGATGCGGGCCAAAGCCCGGGGTGGAATTGATGTATTGATCAACTCGATCGGCTACGGTGGCCTTACATTTTACGCCGGCTGGGCCGCCCTCAACCGCCCATTTGATGCCACTATCATCAATGTGGTGCTCGGTTTTATGTTCCTTTTTGCCGGGTTCTACCCGCTCACACAGATCTACCAGATGGAAGAAGACCGGCGCCGGGGTGACAACACATTAGCCGTGCGATTGGATAAACGCAACGCACTGCGATTCGCGGCAGCGGCTGTGATCATTGCCTTTGTTTTCTTTGTTGGAGAAGTAACGGCACGATATTTTGAACTCCGCGCCCTGGGGATTCTAATCTCGCTCCTGCTGTGGGGGGTGTTTCTGATCCATTGGAATACACACTATGCATCTGTCGATAACGCGTATGAGAAGAAGGGTTTCTATAAAGCACTCTGGATCTGGGCTGTCACCGATATCAGTGTGGTGGTGGCAATGGCTCCCTTGCTGTTTACCAGCTCCTGATCAGATGTAAGAAGTCGGGTTGAAATTTACGAGGCTGTCCTTCTTCCCGGAAGGCAGCCTCTTCTGATTCCACCTGCTTCGATCACTCCCGTCACTTCTTTCGGCTCCAGCAGTCAGCTGAGCGCTTATCACAATGACACGTGGGGGGGGACGAAAAATTAAACCAGTGGATTTGTTCCATACAGGGATCACTCTGAACATCACTCACCCAAGTCCCTGTGCACTCCTCGTTCTACCCTCTACGTGTCATTACGAGCTTGCGAAGCAATCTTCAGTTAGCTGTACTGATCTGATGGATTCACTCAAAGCAAGATGCCTCGCTGGATTATTCAACCCGGA
>JAFGNH010000056.1 GCA_016927115.1 Anaerolineales bacterium
CGGAGGTTGGCGGCGAGGACCGGCCGATTGTATGCCTGTCCCGCGAAACCAATTCTGGCACTCATGTGTATTTCCTGGAACAGGTCATCCGCAAGGGCGATCCGGAAAATTCGACGCTGTTTTCTCCCAGCGTTCTATTACTTCCTTCTTCTGAAGGGATCAGCACAGAAGTGCGCCAGAATCCCAATGCGATCGGATATGATGGCCTGGGATATGTAACGGAAGGTATGAAGGTCGTAGCTGTCGCATCCGATCCAGCCGGGTCGTATGTTCTGCCCTCCATTGAATCTGTCAACAACAACGCTTACCCGATTTCCAGAGATCTGTATATGTACACAGCCGGGGAGCCGGAAGGTATTATTAAAACGTATCTCGAATGGATCCTCAGCGAGGAAGCCCAGCAGATTGTAACCCGGCTGGGTTTTGTTCCGGTAGCAGCAGGGAATTAATCGATGCGTGAAACGGGTTGGGCTGAATTCGTTATTACACGATTGATCAAGGTGGCCGGAATGTCGGCGATCCTGTTTGTGATCCTTATCTTCATTTTCCTGGTGCGGGAAAGTATCCCGGCAATTACAGACATCGAGCTTAACAACTTGTTATCTACTCGTTGGTATCCCATTGAGGATTACTTCGGCATTCTCCCACTGATCGGGGGATCGCTGATCGTCACAATCGGTGCCGGGCTGGTAGCTGTGCCGTTGGGCCTGGCCTGTGCTATCTTCATTGCCGAGATCGCCCCCCGCTGGCTGCGCGAGATTCTTAAACCGCTGGTGGAAGTGCTCGGCGGGCTGCCCTCGGTGCTGCTCGGTTTCCTCGGGATCCTTGTACTGGCACCGCTTGTCCGAACCTCTCTGAACCTGCCCACCGGCCTGACAGCTTTCACAGGAGCGCTGCTGCTGGGTGCCATCTCCATTCCGACCATCGTCAGTGTGGCTGAAGACGCCCTCGATGCTGTACCGCGCACGTACCGCGATGCTGCGCTGGCTCTGGGCGCAACGGAATGGCAGACAATCTGGCGGGTGACCGTGCCTGCAGCCCGCTCAGGTATCCTCACGGCAATTATGCTCGGAATCGGACGGTCAATCGGTGAAACCATGACCGTTATGATGGTTACCGGCAATGCGCCGGTGATGCCGAAGGGGTTAACAGCCCTGTTTTCACCCATTCGAACGATGACAGCCACCATTGCCGCCGAAATGGGTGAGGTTGCCAACGGCAGCCTGCACTACCACACACTGTTCCTGATTGGTGCAGTGCTGTTTACCATTTCGCTTGCAGTCAACCTGGCTGCATCCAGCGTGGTATTCAAGCAGAAAAAACGGGCGGAGCGAATCCTGTCCTGACTGAGCAAGGCTGTTCTTTGTGCCATTCAGCAGAAAATGGAAAACCCTGCGAATATCTGTGCAGGAATAAGGATAAAGGCAGAATCAGGTGAATCTCACACAGTTAAAACCGGAAAGATCAGTACAGGGTTCATCCCGCAGTCGGCTGCATGAGCAGAAGGCCGGCTTCGGCCTGCTTACACTGGCAGCCGGTGTGACGGTGGCGCCGATCATTCTGGTCGTGGTTTATGTAGTTTTTCAGGGTTTGCCCGCCATCTCCTGGGAGTTCCTCAGCGCTCTGCCGCGCGATGGTATGACAGCAGGTGGAATCCTGCCGGCTATCGTGGGTACCTTCTGGCTGACACTGGGTACAGCGGTCATCGCTGTGCCACTCGGCACCGCTGCGGCTATCTACCTCTCCGAGTATGCATCTGAAAATGCATGGACACGCATCATCCGGATTGCCATTATCAACCTTGCCGGCATCCCTTCGGTTGTGTACGGCCTGTTCGGTCTCGGTCTGTTTGTGCTCTTCCTCAACCTGGGGACCAGCCTGATCGCAGGCTCACTTACACTCTCCATCATGACCCTGCCGGTCATCATCAGTACAGCTGAGGAAGCGATGCGGGCTGTACCCAACAGCTACCGTGTGGTCAGCATCTCTCTGGGCGCCACCCGCTGGCAGACGATCCGCCGGATTGTCCTGCCGCAGGCACTGCCGGGTATCCTCACTGGCGTGATCCTCGGGTTGGAACGAGCCGCCGGCGAAACCGCGCCAATCCTGTTTACCGTAGCAGCGTTTTTCCTGCCGCGCCTGCCGGGGTCCATCTTTGATGCATCGATGGCGCTGCCTTACCATCTGTTTGTGATCTCCACCCAGGTGCCGGGTATGCCGGTCACTATCCAGTACGGTACCGCGCTGGTGCTGCTGACCTTTGTGCTGGGGATGAACCTTATCGCCGCAGTGATCCGCTCAAGAGCACGCGCCAGGAGGCAGTGGTGATGGCCATGGATAAACAGATGCTCCTGGACGATATCGCCAAAGGAACTACCTCGGCGTTTGAACCGCTGCAGGTAAAGGATCCGATCCTGTCGATCGAAAACCTGTCTGTTATGTATTCCGACGGCAAGGAATCGCTCATAAACATCAACCTGCCCATCCCGGCCAACCAGATCAGTGTGCTGTTCGGGCCTTCCGGTGGTGGAAAATCCACCCTGCTGCGTACACTGAACCGTCTGAATGACCTGGCTGATGTGGAAAAGCTCTCCGGCCATATCTGGTTCGAAGGGATGGACCTGCTCGACTTGTCGATTGATCCCATCAACCTGCGTCGCAGAATCGGGATTGTATTCGCCCGTCCGGTCGTTCTGCCGATGACCATACGTCAGAATCTCACCTACGGGCTGGAAATTGCCGGCATCCACAAGCACGCTGTTCTCGATGAGGCTGTAGAACAAAGCCTGAAAGCAGCCGCCCTCTGGGACGAAGTGGAAGACAGGCTCGATGATTCTGCCGGTGCGCTTTCCGGTGGACAGCAGCAGCGGCTCTGTCTGGCACGCGTACTGGCTCTCGAACCAGAAATAATCCTGTTGGATGAACCCACCTCAGGGCTGGATCCCATTTCTACCGGCAAAGTGGAAGAATCGCTGCAGAAACTGAAAGAGACATACACCATTATCCTCGTACCACATTCCGTGCAGCAGGCCGCGCGCACCGCCGACCTGGCCGCTTTTTTCCTCGAAGGCAGACTGATTGAAGCCTCCTTCGGGAAAACCCTCTTCACCAAACCGCGGCTGGACCAGACCCGCGACTACGTTGAAGGACGGTTTGGGTAGGACCGGGGCAGCTTTACCGCCCGATTACATTTTTGCTGTCCGAACAGCAGCCCCTGCCCATCGGGCAGACTCGGTCAGGAATGCTGTATACCTCCTGCCCCGGCCTGCCAGCCCGGCCCGCGCACCTATCAGGCAAGAAAAGGGTTATACTCAATAGTCCAATTGGAGGTTTCTGCGTTGACAAAAATACAAATTATTCTCAACCCGGCTTGCGCTATGGGGAAAGGTATCGAAGCGCTTCCGGAACTGGAGCAGGCGGCAGCCCGCTATAAACTTGATGTAGAGATTGTGCAAACAGAGTGCCCCGGCCATGCTATCGAACTTGCACGCCAGGCTGCAGAAGAAGGACGGCCTCTGGTCGCAGCAGCTGGAGGTGACGGCACTGTTAATGAAGTATTGAACGGTCTCATGCAGGCACAGGTAGACGGTCACAAGGGTTCAGCACTCGCAGTGATTCCGATCGGCCGGGGAAACGACTTTGCATATGGTATGAATATCCCCACGGGTATCGACGAAGCCTTCAAGACTCTGGTCACAGACTGGCGCAGGAAAATGGATGTCGGCCTGGTAAAGGGTGGTTTCTATCCGGAAGGCCGCTATTTCGGGAATGGTGTCGGCATCGGTTTTGATGCGGTAGTCGGCTTTGAAGCTGCAAAAATGAAACGTCTGCACGGGCTTTTATGCTACCTGGTTGCTGCGCTGAAAACGATCTTCCTGTATTACAAAGCCCCACTGGTCAGTGTGGCTTACCAGAATCAGAATATGAGCCTGCGTGCACTGATGGTATCCGTGATGAACGGCCGCAGAATGGGAGGCAGCTTCTGCATGGCTCCTGAAGCGAACAGCGAAGACGGACTGCTCGACCTGTGCATCGCCCCCGAGGTAAGCCGGTTGCGTCTCTTCGCACTGATCAGCCACTTCATGAAGGGCAGCCAGGCCTCACAACCGGAAATTATCACTACACAGACGTCCGCACTCACGATCACCGCTTCTGACGGGACTCTGCCCGCTCACGCGGATGGCGAAACGCTCTGTACGGAAGGCCAGCAGCTGGAGATCAGCCTGCTGCCGCAGCAGCTTGATCTGGTATGCCAGCAGGAGGGCAGCACCGGGTGACTTTGACTGAAAAGCTGGTAAATATCTTAATTCGTGCAATAACCGGTACGGTATGCAAGGTTAACACCTCTCAGTTGAATCGTGTCCCCATGCAGGGGCCATTGATAATGGCCTGCAATCATGTGAACTTCCTGGAAGCCCCGATTTTGTATACAAGGCTGCAGCCGCGGCCTGTGACCGGTTTTTCCAAAATAGAAAGCTGGGATAAATGGTGGATGGCGAAACTGTTTGACTTGTGGGACATCATCCCCATCAAACGTTTTACTGCTGATTCCCAGGCTATCCGCCGGGGCCTGGCGGCGCTTGAGCAGAATGTATTCCTGGCTGTTGCCCCTGAGGGAACCCGCAGCGGCAATGGCGTGATGCAGCAGGCATACCCCGGAGTTGTGCTGATGGCGCTGCACAGTGGTGCACCGATCCAGCCGGTTGCGTTCCACGGAGCCGAAAACTTCTGGGATAACATGAAGAAGCTGCGGCGTACCGAATTTAATATTGAAGTCGGCCGGCCTTTCTATGTAAAACCCAATAGTGAAAAACCCGATCGTAATGTGCGTGCCCGTATTCTGGATGAAATTATGTACCAGATCGCAGCACTGCTTCCCGAGCAGTACCGCGGAGTCTATACTGACTTATCAAAAGCCACCGATACCTACCTGGAATTTCTTCCTGACTCGGTGAATTTCGCCTGACTCTCCGCAAAACGGTTTTGCAAAATGTTTCAGCCACCCTGTTTTCTGATTCTTAAGGGTAGCTGGGCACTGCTTTTTTTCGTCCAGCCTTGTTTCTCAATGCTGTTGGAACTTTTCCATCAGGTCATAGAAATTATTAAACCGAACGAACTCCACCGCCCGCTCTTCACAGTAATCAGCCAGCCAATCACGGGCACACAGGCGATCTGCAACACCAACGGCACCGGTATCACTCTTGCCATTACCAATGAACGTCACAAACGATCCCCGGCGCTGATAACGCCGGATAATCCCCGCTTTTGAGCTGGACCGCATAGGTGTATCCGGATCATACCAGGTAAACGAAAATTTAAACCCGTCAGGCTCAAAATAGATTCCGTTTGCATAAATACGGATGCCGGGGAAACCTGCGCGTGAGAGTATAGAGTCGATATACCAGCGCAGCCCGTCACTTACGACCGCGATGTGCCTGTCTTCGTCGATGCAGCGCTGCAGAAATTCCACGGCACCTGGAATCAAGGTGGTCTTTTCGAACAGCGTTTCGAGCTCCTCCCGGCTTGCAGTGATCGTAGCAAACGTGGAGGTGATCTCCTGAATGGTCGATATTTTGCCCTGCGACCATTGCCTGGAATACTTCAGCCCACAGGCCGCGAATCGGTTGTAGATCAGATCCATTGTCTCCGATTCTGTTAAGGTCCCGTCAAAATCAAACAGAATAACATATGAAGCAGTCATATACCCACCCAAAAAAACCTGCCCGGTTTACTTCTTCGCATGCCTGGGCAGTTTTCCACGCAGTACCTTCGCCCATTGATCAATCGCCTCTTCCGATTTGATGATCTCTTCCCATTCCTCACCAGCTTCCACTTCCGATTTCATCATCTGCACCACCCTGCGCGGGTGCTTTTCGATCCATCGGACCCAGCGCGGTTGGAGAAACCTGGGCGGCTTTAATGTCCACCACACACAGAATATCCCGAACAGGCCGAACAACCCCAGGAAACCATAGTACATCGGCTGCGAAAGTGTCTGCTCGGCCCAATCATGAAATGTGAACAGAATAAACATCAACCCCAGTGGAATATACGCATAGGCGCCGCCGCGGCCACTCCAATACCACTTCTTATAGAAACCAGAACGCGCAGCAAAACCCAGAGCTATAAAGATTCCCCCGACTACCTGCAGAAGACGAACTTGATTGATTTCAGGCATGCCTCACCCTTTCAAGAAGATGTATAGCTCGTTTGGTGACAATTTCAGCTATGTTATCACAGAAGGGGCTGATGAAAGATTCGTAGGTGCCCGCTTCATAGGTTTCCCTGTCCGGAAAGTACCCGGCCTCGTCGTTGGCGTAGCTCAACACAGCGGTCCAGGCAAATTCACTGCGCCCTTTCAAATCAAGCACGATTTGTGTAAAAGGTTCTCCCGGAAGACCGACAAGACCAAGATCTCCAATATATAGAGCCTGGATCAAAGAAGACTGGCCGCTTTTCCCTTCGAATTCTCCCAGCAGTTCAAGCTGGAAACGAGCGCCCTGGGTTGTAGTAAACAGGCGCCGCAGCTCGTTTTCTGGTGCTTTCTGTTTATGCAGACTTTCCAACTCCATCTCACATTGAGCCAACAGTGCCTCAGCCTCCGTTCGAGTAGGAAAGGACTTGTAGGGCAGGTTTATCTCTTCGGCTGCCCCACCCAAACCACTGCCGCTCAGCGGAACCGCTATCTGCATTGCCTTCAACGTTTCACCTGCAAGAATACGGCCCATGCGAGTGACCTCACGGAATGTCTGCTCCCGCCGATTGAATCGTGTACTGATATCCCCGGAAGCACCGTTGCTGAACATAAACACTGTCTGGGGATAGATCTGCCGTAAGGCGTCCCGGGCAGCACCCGGGTAATCCGCACTGATTTGTAAATTGGACGCACCCAGCACCGTCGGATGGCAGCCGTAATTCATCCAGACAGCCAGAGGCTCACCGTGTTTTTCGTCCATCCTCAACACAATAAGTTCGGGGTCGAATGGGCCATTTTTCGGGTCGTTGCGGTTCGTGCCGATACCATACACAGTCCCATTACCGATGCTGAGTGTAACCGGCTGCAGGTTCCTTGCAGCTTCCATTGCCGCCCCCACCAGTTTCCTGCAAACTATCTCTTGCAGCCCTTCATCCGCCTCGCGCTGCAGTATAAGCATTTTTGACATAAAACCAGCAGGTCCGGAATGGGTATGTGAACAGGTCAGTAGCACAAACTCCGGTGTTGTATCCAACACGCCGGCAACTTCTTCCCGTACACGCCGGCTGTAGGCAAGCTCGACACCGATCAGGTCCATTGTGATCAGTGCTATCCTTTTATCGCCCTCCTCCAGCAGAAGCAGCTGGCCTGTGATTGGATCATGGATCCCCTCACTTGGGCTTTTCCGGTCGGAATAGCCGTCCATCTCGCATCCCGCCGGTGGGGTCAGGTCAATATGAACAACTGCGCCACTTCGCTTATTTTCACTCATCTCTCTCACCTGTTTCAGACCCATAGGTCTTGTTCTGAAAGCTTATCCCAAAGCGGATTCAATCCCGCCCCTATGTGAATGTTCCTCCCCTTGACTATACCCCATTCTCTCTGTTGAACAAATCCCCGGATAATCCTTCCTCTGAAAAGTCCTTTCGAAGAGGCATCGACAGCAACATTAATATACTGTGATAAGCTGTATATCAAAGCAGAAAAAATGAGGTTTTATCCCTGTTCTGGAAAAAGCCTGCATCAGATCTTCATGAATGGATGGACTCATTTTCAACTTTCTGATTCTTCCACACCTTGAATGAATTCAGAAGCGTTGACTATATTAGTAATTCTTTCCAAATGCAAATGGAGTGCCGGGGGGGGGGAAGAGCGGCATACCAATTGAGATACAGATACTGGAAAAAAGAGGGAGGAAACCATGTCTTCAGAAATTCAGGTAGTCAATCAAAAGCCCTCCACTGAGTTTTCTTCGCAGCCCCACAACCAGCTTTTCAGGGTTGGAGGTGCAGCTGGACTGCTGTGTGCCCTGATGTATTTCATCACTCTGGCTGTCTATGTGCCCGCTACACGGGCCGCTCCGGCACCTGAGACTCCACTTGAATGGTTTTCCCTGTTCCAGCAAAGCCCAATTACCGGATTGTTCTTCCTTGGTCTGGCTGATATCGTAATTTTGATACTTTGGGGTCCGATGTGCCTGGCATTCTACGAAGCGCTTAAAGATAAGAACAAAGCCTGGGCGCAAATCGCAGTTGTGTTTGTATTTGTGGGAATTGCAGTATTCCTGGCAACCAATACTGCATTTTCGATGTTGTACCTCAGCAAGGAATATACCTCTGCATCGACAGGGCCGGAGCAGTCTCTCATCCTTGCAGCAGGGGAATCGATGCTTGCCGCAAGCATGGGGACAGGAGGCCGGTATACAGGCATGCCCCTGGCCTGGCTTTCCGGCCTGATTTTCTCCATCCTTATGCTTCGCAGTGAACACTTCAGTAAAGCAGCCGGATGGACAGGTATCCCTGGCCTCGGGCTTCTGATGCTCAGCATCCCGTTTGCTCACTATACAACCGGGGGAGATACCTCCAGTTTCCAGACACTCATGATCTCCGTCACCTACATCGGTGGAGGCCTGCTGTCACTTGCCTGGTATATCCTGGCAGGATTGAGCCTTATCAAACTCGCTCGCCCTTAAACAATGGCCTCCTGTTGAGCAGCACGAACCGCTCGCGAATGCACCCGGGCGAGAAGATTTACCAGCACGAATAGAACTTTAGTGAATCATCCTGAAAAGGTGCCGGCAGGATAGTCAGCTGCAGCAGCTGTTCGGAGGAATAGACCTTGGAAATCGGGAAGGCTCTAGGGTCAAACCGCAAATCAGTGTGATTCTGGCTGTCGGATTTGACTGGGAACGTGCCCCGGATTAGACCGCGGGGTCTTGTTCTCCGCAGATAAAAACAGAACCCCCGCCCTCCCGGGCGTTTTTTCATTCAGCCTGCGCCAGTCAGCCGGTGGGAACCTGTACAACTGAGACCACAGCAAAATCCGGAAGATTTACCTCTTACCAGATCTTCACTCTGCCCCGGTACTTATCCATCAACGGCTTGTTGTAGTCCTGAGCACCATCCAGATTACCACTCATAAAAACGGGCGGTGTGATTCCGCGGTCAAGCAAACTCTGGATCGCCTGGACAACGATGGACTGAAGAATAAACATGCCGGTGATGCCGGAAGCTGCCCCGGTTGGCATATCCATACCTTCCAGCTCCATCACACAATCTCCCCTGGGAGCTCCGTTATCAAAAACCACATCAGCAAACTCATACAGTTTCTTTCCGCTTGAATGGCGCGATGTGGTGCCCTGTGTGTGCGCCATGGAAGTAATCACGATCACTTTCATACCACGCTCATTAGCGTGCATGGCCATCTCTATCGGCGCTGCATTTCGTCCGGAATTGGAGACAATCAGCATCGCATCCTGCGGCTTCGGGTTGTAGTAGTCAATCACCACACCGGCGATTCCCTCCACCCGTTCCATGATCTCTGACTGTACCACCTTGTGGTTTCCGGTTACCGCGTCTTCGTTGATCGCATCAACAGGGACAAGGCCGCCTGCGCGGTAGGACACATCCTCACAAATAACATGGCTGTGTCCGGTGCCGAAGGTATAAAGAATGCCATCTGCGGCTACGGTATCTGCGACGATTTCTGATGCTTCCAGAATTTTCCCCATTTGAGAATCAACTATAGTTTGAAGCTTCTGCTGAATGATCTGCATATATGAGAGAGCCGAGTTAGTCTTTGTCATCACCTTTTCCTTTCATAGCAGGAGAACCTTTTCATAAAACTGCAAATCCCTCCCTGACAATCCGGGGAGGAAGGAATGCAGAATCTTCCCGGTAAATCAGTCGAACTTTATGGATAATCCCAATGCCATTTTCCAAAAGGATCCTCTTTGACATATTAATAAGGCATACCCACCGTACGGAGAAACATATCTATGGTCAGTTCCTTGTGATTACGGCTCAGCGAGTGCCCTGTCATTTTTATCAGATAGAACTCAACCGGATTCCCTGCCGCCTCCAGCAGGGAGACATAACCGATCGCATTCTCGACTCTTGTGCTGTTGTCCCATTTCCCGATCGCTACCAGGAACGGAATACCGGATGCACCGGTGGTTGGCATGTAATAGTTTCCCGATGATAAAACCGCCGCTCCCCCTACAGTGCCTGGATGGTTAAAGGCATAACCCTGGACAAACTATGCGCCCGCCGAGAAGCCGGCGAGAACCACCTCTGACTTGATATTATAATCCTGACGAACCCGGGTGATCAGGGATGCCACAACCGACTCAGCTGTGTTCTGGTACCAGCCGCCACTTGAATCCGCCAGAATCGGACAGAGCAGGAAAAATCCTTCGCTTTTGGCATACGGTTGCCACGTATTCCAACAATCACTGCCTGAACCGCTGCCTCCGTGTATTCCCACAAACAGGGGCCAGGTATGTTGGAGGGTATAGTCTTCCGGGACATACAGGAAATACTCCACAGCACCGGTATGCCGGTAATCAGCGGGATTGTCCGCTCTGCCGGGTCCGCAGGCCGAGGGGAACATTACCATCAGGATCAGCATAATCATCAGGACAATAGAACGTTGAAGTTTCGTCATTACAAGCCTCCCCTATCTCAGATGATTAAACGAAAAACTCTCCGTTTCCTGTCACTGGTTTAAAAGCTGAAAGCAGACTCAAGCTCGTATTAAAAAGCACAGTCCCTTCACGTATGAGATACATCCGCATTCTCGAAGGTTATAAACGGGTCACCCCAATAACTCGGTAAGCTTCCAACCCTTCACAACCCTGCGGGTTGTTCATCCGGCAATCTTCGCGACTGCCTGATCGAGTGCCAACCGCAGCACTCGGACTTTCTCTGCCGCGACCTCTCCGGTTGACGTTTCCGGAACGCGTACTCCGGTCCCGGCATGAGCATGGATAACACCTGTTTCAGCTACCAGACGAGCGATGTTTCCCGCGTTCACCCCGCCTGCCAGAAAAAGGTCGATTCTGCCGGCGGCCAATTCACGCTGCTTGCGGATCCCTTCCAGTCCATCCGGGGCCTTGCTGGCCATTGAAAGCCCGCCGGTAGTGCGGACACTGGCAGCGCCCAGGTCGATCAACTGCTGCAGCGTTTTTTCCTGATTCCCGGTCTCCATCCAGAACATGTGGAAATGCAGCGGGAGGTCACCAGCAGCTTGCCGGAATGATTCGATTGCCTTCAGGTCAAGTTTCCGGTCGAGGGTATTGGCACCCGTCAGAAAACCATCCGCCCCCAGGTCCCGTGCCGTACGGATATCATGACACATCACCTCTACATCGTCAGGTGAATACACGGTGCCGCGAACATGCGGCCGTATCATTACAACAATATCGATAGTCACTCGTTTGCGAACAGCTGCGAGCATTCCCGCAGTTGGTGACAGGCCTCCTTCGGTGAGGTCGGATTTTAAATCCAGCTGGGTAGCACCACCAGCTTGTGCGGCCACTGCATCGGCGACAGTTTCGGCGATAATTTCCAACATGGTTTCCTCCATAGGGGTAAGAAATGAAATAGTTGAGATATCCCCCCTGATCTCGAACCAGCAACTCAGGATCAGCGATCTCGCAAACCTTCGGCCGGAAGCAAGGAAAACGCAGTGAGGTGAAAAAAACTGCGACACCGTAAATCAGATATGCCGAAAGCCTTCAGCATATCTGATTTCAAACGTAATGGATGTGCGGAAACCTACACCCAGTCAGGGAAGGCTTTTTCAATCTGCGACCAGAATTCCTTATCTGGTGAGGAAGGCATCATCCTGCACGTAATGCGGATTCCCTTTTCATGCGCCCGTTTTAAGGCTTTTACACCTTCTTCTTTAAGAAAGACTGTGTTGGAAAGTTTCTTTGAGCCACGGGAAAACGCCTGGTTTCCCAGATTAATCTGCGGTAGCTCAAGGCCTGCATCGATCAGGCCGACACCATCTTCCGGCCACTTGGCGATAATAAAGATCCGTTCTTCTTCCGATTCCGGGCTGGTACAGTACGCCACCGTATCAGCTATAGTCAACACTGAAACCTTTTTTCCCAGAGGGGCTACGGCCTTCAACAAGGTTACCTGAAGCGGATCTGCGGCCACACTATCATTGGTTACGATAATATGATTAATGTTGAGATCAGAATTCCAAGAAACCAGAATCTGCCCGTGGATCAAACGATTATCCATTCTCACATGAACGACTGCCATGCATGAACCTCCTCTTTTTCCTGGGCGAACACGCACCCGAATTATTTCTGGTCCAGAATATCCTGCAGTGATTTTATACCATCCCTGCCGGATTGCAGGGCAAGTTTCTGCAGCGATTCCAGGTCACTTCCCTCGCGGGAAACCAGTACTTCTGCCAGCATCGGTAAATTCATACCACTAACAACTCGAATAGCCTTATTTTCCATGGCAATACGGGCACTGGCATTAAAAGGGCTCGCTCCGGGGATGTCCACAAAGATCAGAACGCCTTCTCCCTTTTCAACCTTTTTAATTGAAGCCTCGATCTTCTCCATAAGATCTTCCACTGCTTCTGTTTCGAGCAGGGCTATAGCTTCAAGCTGCTCCTGCGGCCCAACAATCATCTGAACGGCGTCGGTTAACCCTTCCGCCAGTCTGCCATGAGATACGACTACAATTCCTACCAATGGTCCCTCCTGCGAGGGATCTGAAGACTGCTGCGGATCCTCATTTTTTGGTTTCCCTGAGAAGAACCGCTCTATTTGTTTTCCCAGCATCTTCAAATCTCCCATCGTAATATGGGCAAATTCATCTGTATTGGCCAGATATCGCTATCCGGCGGAGAATCTGCCTCAGTGGATCTAGAAGTAATAATATGGCGCCCAGGCCATATGCCTGTAACGCTCCTGCAATTTCTGGTTATGCTCCAGCCCGCCGTCCAGATTCTGGCTGACCAGCACCGGCGGTTCCACACCTTTGTCCAGCATGTACTGGGCCGCTTCCAGCATAACTGCATTGAGAAGTGCTGCGCCGAGTATGGTTGAAGCAGCACCTGCTTTTTCGCTCACTCCGTCGAAGCTCATTAACGCATCCCCTCTCGGTGTGAGGCTGTCCAGCACAACATCTGCAAACTCATAGAGCTTCTTGCCGCTTGAATGTCGTGATTGTACCGTTTTTGAATGCTCCAAGGAAGTGACAGCAATCACTTTAAGGCCCCGGGCTTTTGCTTCCATGGCTATTTCGATTGGCTCAGGATTCCGGCCTGAATTGGATATGATAAAAATCGCCTCCCCCGCTTTGACAGGGAAGTTATCAAAAAGAATCTTACCATAGCCTTCGAGCTGCTCCGCCATCCCCCAGATAGGATCCGGTAAATGATAGATCGGAACCAGCCCGCCTGCTCGGGTCACAAGTTCACGAGCCAGCAGCTGTGAATGGCCGCTGCCGAACGTGTAAACGACATCTCCCTTTGCCAGAATTTCGCCCACAATCGCAGCGGCTTTCTTGATAGCATCCCCCTGCGTTTTTTTCATGTCCTGCAGCAGAGTCAGAATCTTATCGAGATATTCCTCATACATCACGGTCCTCTTCCTTCCAGATACAGAATACCTGGCAAACACAGAATATTTTATTCGCGTTCATGCTTAAGTATAGGCAAAGCTGAAATTAAATAAAGAAAAAGGTAATTGGGGGGTATCCTCCAATTACCTTGATTTTTTTAAAACTGTGGCTGCAGGTCCACAGTTCTAGCCGAAGATACCGAGTGCGCCACCCGCAAACCCGATTACCAGGAGAATAAGAATTGCGGTAATCGCGCTCATGCCGCGCTTGAGCATTCGATAGGTAAGTAAGACAATCAAAACTGGCAGCATGTACGGCAGAATAGCATCCAGGTTCTGCTGAATATTCACTGTCTGGGTGACCATTTCACCGGCCACTTCGACCTCTTTCGAGTACGCCAGTGGAGTGGATAGACTGGTCATGGAAGGAGCAAAACCACCAATCACAATAAGACCAACAATCGTGGCCAACTCGGTGATGCGCTCAATCATGCCTCCGCCCAGCTTGGCGATCAGCTCGGTTCCCTGGTTATATGCCCAGAAAAACTGCCAGTAACGAACTGCCAGATATGGGATCAGCACCATCAGAATGACAAAGATCGGGCCAAAGGCATTTCCATCAAGGGCCCAGACTGAGCCGATACTGAAGATGATGCTGTTATAAAGTGCCCATACAATCGTGTCACCCACACCTGCCAGCGGCCCCATCAAGCCAACTTTCAAACCTTCTGTGGTCTCAAGAGAGGCTCCGGCTTCTTCCAGGGCAACATGCGCACCGATAATCAGGGGCATACCCACAACCGGGTTGGTGTTGAAGAAGTTCAGGTTGGTCAGGAACGCCTCTTTGAAATCTTCCGGATCAGGGTGTGTGATCTTCAGGATCGGAAGAATTGAGTAACAATAGGCGATCGACTGCATGCGCTCATAGTTCCAGCCCCACTGATTGCAGAAAACATGGCGCCAGAAAACTTTCATCAGGGTCTTGCGGTCAAATTTCTTGGTTTGCGCTATCATCTCAGGCCTCCTTGTACCGAAGCTGGCCGTAGACCAGAGCGATGGCAACACCGGCGATCGCAATACCCAGCAGCGGCATGTTCAGATATGCAAACATGACGAATCCTGCGATCAGGAAGGCAGGATATTTATTCACAGGCAGATACTTCAACAGCATCGCAAAGCCCAACGCCGGAAGCATACCACCTGCAACCGAGATTCCCCTGTTGAACCATGGGTTCGCCTCGAAGAAGCTGGAAAAGGCCTGTACCGCTCCCTCACCAAAAGCAACCGCAAGGAAAACCGGAATTGCCCGGCTCAGACCCCAGATGATATGGCTGAATGCCACTACCATGCGATCAAAGCCCTTGTCATTGCCTTCCTCTGCAAAGGCGTCTGCACGGTGTACGAAGACGAAGTTAAGAAATCGGTTGAGGATGTCAACCTGGGTCAGCAGCAGGGCAGCCGGAATAGCCAGAGTCAGGCCGACCTCAAACCCAGCATCCTTGCCGAAATAGGTGCCCAGAATCGCACCTACTGTGTAATCTGGAATGGTAGCGCCGCCGTAGGTATATACACCCAGCGCCATCAATTCCAGCGTACCACCAATAAGCATACCCGTTTGAACATCGCCGATAATAATCCCGGCACCGAACCCTGCGATCAGGGGACGGAAACCAAGGAAAAGTGTCGGACCAAGGATGTCAATGACACATAGGTATGCCCAGATGGCTAATAGGATTGCAGCCAAAATGGGAGACATGTATTCTTCCCTCCTTGAATGAAGAATATAATAGTAAGGAGAGTGCTGAAAAGGAGAACCTAGAAAAGACTCCTATAGTTCTTCCTTTTAGTTTTCGGCACCTCCTGCCGTGAAAGGAATCCTGCAGCCACTTTCCACGCCGGTTTGGGATGGTTCATTCGACCACCACTTGACCCGGCTTTCGATCACTGCACCGGAAAATCCGGCGCTTCGATCCCATCTCTGAACAACGGTTCGCTGAACCTGTTCGCTATTTTCGTTATTAGTTCCAGCAGTTAATCCCACTCAATAAATACTTCTAATAAAAATGAGTAGATTCTAATGATTCTGCTCATTGCCCATAGTTGAAATTCTACTGTCAACAAACCGGAATCCACTAAAGAAACTCTCTGCCCCGGCTTCTCTCATTTTTGCCATGTTCATTTGGAAATCCCGCCCCCGTGGTACATTCATTTCTGTGTGTACCGTTATCCCTTATTGGTAAAAAGAATCTCAAAGATACTTCTGGATTAACAGCATTTTACTTCCACTATTAAATAACACCACTATTGACAAAAAGTTCTTGTGTACTTACCCACTTCATCGCGAATGTATAACAGTTTATCTTCTATGTCAAGTCGCGTTCGTTATCTGGCAGAGAAAGCCCAATTTCTATGGTTCCGGGTCCGGTTTTTTCTGAATCGTTTTCCATAGACGCATCCTTTGATGCCAACTGCTCCTCAAGAAAGCTCATTCACCGGTTGGCGCAGGATAGTGCACAGCTTCTCCGGTGCCACCCGGGTTGGGCTGTTGAGATAGATTTCATGGTGCTTCCCCGTAGGAATCAGGCCATTCCCGGGAATATACTCCTGATGCATCCTGTCAATCAGCGGCGCTTCATCTGCATACGAACCGAGGTGCAGTGTTTGAACCGACAGCCCTTCCTCATAGTCCGCCAATCGTACACCAGGCAGCGCTGGCAGGGCTTTCTTCGCCGCCACCTTTTCCCGCTGTGCTTCTATTGCAGCAGAATCGATCCAATCCGGCTGGAGGATCATCATGGTCCACTTCCAGTCACCCTTCTTATCAGAGCTGAAATCCTCCATCCGCTCCGTCCACCACAGTCCTTCCAGAGGCGGCACAGCGTAATCCCTCCCCAGTTCCTTTTTTGAGAAGAACTTGAGATTGTAGGCCAGCGCATACAGCGCCTCGATCGCAGCGGTATACGCTGGTGTGCTGTTTGGATCACCTTCACCATCGATCTGGAGATACTGCAGCCGGGGAACAACCACCAGAGAAAACACACCTTTTTTTGCCTTATATAGATCGGGGTATTCCTTTTTAAAATCTATTTTTCTCATCGGATTCCTCCAACTCTGAATGTACCTTCCTCAGCCAGTCCAGTTCAGCTTCGATCAGAGTCTGGCTGTGTTCGAACATCTTTTCAACATGATAGGGGAGTGGCTGCTGGTTTAACCGTGTACGCTGTAATTCTGTGAGCTGTGCCTCGAGTGCTTGCTGGTGTGCGTGAAGGGCAGCGGCAGCCTCACCGGGCTCCAGCATGGGCAGGTTTGCCAGGCCCAGCTGCAGCGGAGGGTAGCAGCGATACGGCTGCGACAGTGACTCGAGCACAGCCTCTCTGAGAGCCGAATACCCTGACGGTAACAGGGAGTATTGTTTTCTTGCTGGCCCTTGCCCTTGCGGCTGCTTGAGAGAACTCTGAATCAGACCGGCTTTTTCCAGTTTGTTCAGCAGGTAGTAAATAGAAGAAAAACCTATATCGGTCCAATCCCGCATCCCGCGCTCTTCGATCAACTGCTCGATCTGGTAGCCATGGCTGGGCTGCTCGGCCAGTAAACCCAATAATGCAATTTCAGCATTCTTCATAATACACTCATCCAGTAATATTCTAATATTAGAATATCATAGTTTTATGTTCAGTGCATTGCATGGGTCCCCTCCTGGCAAATGAAGGTCCCGGGTCTATACACCCCACACCTTCCCGGCAATCCCCGCGTGTCATTAGTATGCTAAAAATGCGGTAAATTTGGAAGAAGGGGACACGGCAGGCCGAC
>JAFGNH010000008.1 GCA_016927115.1 Anaerolineales bacterium
ATTCTAAAACAGCCTTCCGTGATAGACAACTGCAAAACCGGCGTGATTAGCTGATAGGCGCCTTTCGGCAGAAATAAGCTGTCTTCTCCAGAGAGCCCATACTCTGAATCAGAAAATCAATGCGAAAAAAGAAAAGATTCTTATACTATAATGAATAAAACAGGAAGGTTGACAGGATCCTGTTGAAACACTATACTCGCCGGTAGTCTTGGCCAGAGGTAAGTCTTACCCTCCTTACTCCAAAAGGAGGTGGTTCATACAATTATGTCGGTAGAAATCAGTAGATGCCATACAGTCGTAGAAGGGACACCTCCTCCGGGTGTTTCTGTATAGGCTGATACTTTCATAAAGTAACAACTCCCGGTGAGGGTCTGAGAAAGGAAATGGTTCCAGACCTGAACGTTCTGCAGAGAAAAAGAGTTTATCCTTGAAAGGAAGGAGGTGTTGCTGGAGAAGTTGTTTTTCTGGTCCCGATATATCGTTCATTAATACACGAAGGAGGAGAGTTGTGAAACGCCATACCCTATGGATATTCCTTTCCCTGCTGCTCGTTGCGAGCATGGCACTGGCAGCATGCGGCGGCGCAGCCACTGAAGCTCCGGCTGAAGAGCCCGCAGCAGAAGAACCCGCAGCAGAAGAACCCGTCGCAGAGGAACCTGCCGCAGAAGAACCGATGGCAGAAAAAAGCACCTTCATTTTCGGCCGCGGTGGTGATTCCGTGCAGTTGGATCCCGCTATTGTGACTGATGGTGAGTCCTTCCGAGTAACCGGCCAGGTTCTTGAGCCGCTGTACCAGTACGAGCCCGGCTCAACTACCCCGATCCCGGCGCTGGCGACCGAATGTGTCGCTAATGCAGACAGCACCGAATGGACCTGCACGCTGCGTGAAGGCGTCAAATTCCATGACGGCACCGATTTTAATGCCGACGCGGTCATATTTAACTTCGACCGCTGGAAGTATGAGGACAACCCCTATCACTACGAGAGCCAGGTTTTTGAGTATTATGAGTATATGTGGGGCGGCTTCGGTGATAACAGCTTCATTCAGGCTATTGAAAAAATCGATGACTACACTGTGAAATTTGTCCTCAGTGTACCGTTGGCTCCCTTCCTGGCCAACCTGGCAATGGACATGTTTGCCATCTCCAGCCCGGCCGCTATTGAAGCCAACGGCGATGCCTATGGCATGCCTTCCGTCGGTTGTGTCGGCACAGGCCCGTTCAAATTTGTTGACTGGGTTGAGGGTGATCACATTACAGTTGAAGCCAACACCGACTACTGGGGCGGCGCGCCTTCCATCGATGAAATCCTGTTCCGCGTGATCCCCGACGACTCTGCCCGCTTCCTGGCGCTGAAAGCCGGCGACATCCACGCCCTTGAACAGGCCGTTGCTGAAGATATCGCTGCTGCGGAAGAAGATTCCGATCTGTACGTTTTGGCCCGCCCGGCACTCAACACCGCCTACCTGGCCTTCCCATACCAGACTGTTGAATTCCAGGATCCGCTGGTGCGTGAAGCCGTTTACCATGCAATCAATCGTGAGGGCTTAATAGAAAACTTTTACGGCGCCTACGGTGAAGTTGCAACGAATTTCCTGCCGCCACTTGTCTGGGGCCACAATGATGCCATTGAAGATTGGGTGTATGATCCTGAACTGGCCATGGATCTGCTGGCACAAGCTGGCTTTCCCGATGGATTAAGCGAACTTACTATTGCGTTTGACATTTCCGACGCAGAAGGTAATGTTGTTTACGCTGAAGGCGAAAAAATCCCGCTCAATCTATTCTACATGCCTGTAACCCGCTTCTACTACCCAAGCCCGAAGGAAATCGGTGAGGCAATGGCTGCCGATCTCGCCCGTGCGGGCTTCAACACCACACTTGAACTGGCTGGCGACTGGCCGACCTATCTTGGCCTGCGCCGTGAAGGCCAGCTACCCGGCCTGTATATGCTCGGCTGGGGCGGCGACAACGGTGACCCCGACAACTTCCTCAACTACTTCTTCGGCGGCCTTTCCTCGGCTGACGAAGTCAAAGAGCGCGATGCACGTGAGGGCTGGTACGCCAACCAGGAAGTCGCTACCCTGCTATACGAAGCCGCAATCACGCCTGATCAGGCTGACCGTGAAGTTATCTACATGCAGGTTGAACAACTTCTTCACGATGATGTCGCCCGCCTTTGGGTTGCACACAACAACACTCCGCTGCTGTTCTCCAACAAGATCAGCGGCTATGTCCCGCAGCCTGTCGGCGCCGACTACTTCGAAGGCACCGTTATTGCTGAGTAAATCTGCTGCTGATTGAACACCCTCCCGGTGTTCCTCACACGCAGGTGAAACAGGACCAACATGGGGGCGGAGCCCATCCGCCCCCTGATGTTCCTCGAAGGGAGCGTAACCTTGCTAAAATATATTCTCCGAAGAGTGATCTCATTAATCCCAACTTTATTGGGAGTTACCTTTGTCATTTTTATGTTTACCAGACTGATTCCCGGCGATCCGGCTGTCGCCATGCTGGGTGAACACGCTGCCCAGGATAACGTTGAACGCATCAGGGAGCAGCTTGGTTTGAATCGTCCGGTGTTCCTCGATCGAGAGGCACTCCAGCAGGGTGATTTTACGGGCTTTTTCGACAGCCAGTACGTCCGCTTCCTCGGCAGACTCTCCCAGGGTGACCTGGGGGATTCGATCCACCGCCGGATTCCAGTCGCCGAGACACTGGCGCTGCGCTTTCCTGCAACCATTGAACTCGCTCTTACTTCCATGCTGCTCGCAATTCTGATCGGTGTCCCGGTAGGTATTGCCTCGGCTGCCCGTCGTAATACAGCGGTGGATAATATCAGCATGGTCGGTTCACTAATCGGTGTTTCCATGCCCATTTTCTGGTTGGGCCTGATGGAAATCATGCTCTTCGCTGTCTTCCTGCATTGGCTTCCAAGCGGTGCCCGGCTTGATTCCTCCTTTGATATCCCCTCGGTCACGAACCTGCTGCTTGTTGATACACTGCTGGCCGGCAACCTGGAAGCGTTTTTGGATGCTGTCAAACACCTGGTCATGCCTGCTGTTGCGCTGGCTACCATCCCGATGGCTATTATCGCCCGCATGACCCGCTCGAGTATGCTGGATACCCTGCAGGAAGACTACATCCGCACCGCCCATGCAAAAGGCCTTTCTGAGGGAGTTGTGCTTTTCCGTCATGCACTGAAGAATGCCATGCTGCCGGTTATTACTATTATCGGACTGCAAACCGGCAACCTGTTGGCCGGTGCAGTCCTCACAGAGACTATCTTCTCCTGGCCCGGGGTCGGTAAATGGGTTTATGATGCCATCCTTGGACGCGACTATCCAATTGTCCAGGGCGGCACGCTGGTGATCGCCATTGTGTTTGTTTTTATCAATCTACTGGTTGATCTTTCCTATGCCTATCTGGATCCAAGGATCAAGTATGAGTGAGGGCGGTATGACAGAACGCAAGTTTGAAGACGTTATCGAAACTGATTTCGCTGTACGGGAACATCGTTCGCTGTGGCTGGATGCCTGGCGGCGCATGATCTCCAGTCGCACCGCCATGATTGGGCTTGTGATTGTGGTTCTATTTATCCTGCTTGCTGTACTGTCACACTTTTTTTGGGCATACGATCCCAAGATTGATCTTGACTATTCGCTCAAGCTGAAACCGCCTACGTTTATCACCAGCGAGGAAATCCCATCCATCCACCCCTTCGGCACGGATAAACTCGGCCGTGATATTTTCCGCCGCGTCGCTCACGGCGGCTGGAATTCACTACGGGTAGGGATATCTGCTGTGGGCATATCCCTTCTGATCGGCGGGTTCCTCGGACTGCTTGCGGGGTTTTATGAAAGCATCCCGCTCGATCGAATCGAGCGCAGCTTTCTTGTGGGCTTTGTCGGCCTGGCGCTCGGTGCTGCACCAGCCTGGATTTCTGATCAGTGGTTCCTCTATCCACTTTTCACAGTTCTGGGCTTTGCTGCAGTCTGGCTGGAAGAAATTTCCATACCCAGGATTCAACGGAGGATGTTGTTTACCATCGCCGGCCTGCTTATCGGCGGCCTCCCCGGCCTGCTTGTCAGCCCTTATATTGCACTTGTAAACGGTCTGCTTGGATTGGCAATCGGTTTTACACTCACACTGCCGCTGGGGGGTGGACTACTCTCCAATCTCATTATGCGGATAATGGATATTATCCTGGCCTTCCCGAGTATACTGCTGGCCATTGCTATTGTGGCCTTCCTGGGCCCAGGCCTGGATAAAACCATGATCGCAGTCGGATTTGTAAGCATCCCTACATATGCCCGCCTGGTTCGTTCGACCGTGCTATCTGTCATTCAGAAAGAATATATCCTGGCGGCGCAGTCGACCGGGGAAGGCCATGCGCGTATCATCCTGCGCTACATCATACCCAACAGCCTGTCCCCTATCATCGTGCAGACAACAATGGGATTGGCCAGTGCCATCATCTGGGCTGCAGCACTGGGCTTTCTCGGCCTGGGCGCGATCCCACCGGAACCGGAGTGGGGTGCCATGCTCGGTGACAGCTACCGCTACCTCAGCAGCGGCGCCTGGTGGGCTGTGCTTTTCCCGGGATTGGCCATCATGCTGAGCGTGCTCGGTTTCAACCTGCTGGGCGATGGCCTGCGGGACGCACTGGATCCCCGCATCCGTACCTGACAGCCACGGTCGATAGAGTACCTGGCTGTCAGCATGAGGTTTTGGCGACGTACATAGGATGTGCGTGTTACGTAGAGGAGTGTTATGAGCGTTTTGCTTGAGGTTCGAGATCTGGAAACCCGTTTTTATACTGAAGACGGTGTTGTTCACGCTGTAAACGGCATTTCATACACCATGAATGAAGAAGAAACCCTGGGTGTTGTCGGAGAAAGCGGCTGCGGAAAGAGTGTCCACGCACTTTCCATTATGCGGCTTATCCCCGACCCGCCCGGTAAAATCGAAAACGGAGAAGTCTGGTTTAACGGCAGCGATCTGCTGAAGCTGGATGAGCACACGATGCGCTCAATCCGGGGTGCTGATATTGCCATGGTTTTCCAGGATCCGATGACTTCATTGAACCCGGTGTACACAGTCGGTTTCCAGATTATGGAAGCGCTTAAACTGCACCAGGGTATGGATGATAACCAGGCACATGACCGTGCCGGTGAACTGCTGGCAATGGTCGGTATACCTGAAGCCCAGCAGCGTCTCGATGATTATCCGCACCAGTTCTCAGGTGGTATGCGCCAGCGGGCGATGATCGCCATGGGGCTGTCCTGCAACCCGCGACTGCTGATTGCGGATGAGCCCACCACTGCACTGGATGTGACCATCCAGGCACAGATAGTGGACCTCGTACGCCGGCTGCAGGAGAAGTTCGGCATGGCTGTGATGTGGATCACCCATGACCTCGGGGTTGTGGCAGAGCTGGCCGACACCATCAATGTAATGTATGCCGGCATGATCATCGAACGCGGCAAGGTACGTGATATCTATAAAAGGACCGCCCATCCCTACCCTATTGGTCTGCTGGGCTCTCTGCCCCGCCTGGATGAAGAACCCGGCACAAAACTGATAGCCATCCCCGGCTTGCCGCCGGACCTGTTAATAAAACCTGTCGGCTGCCCATTCGCTCCACGCTGCATTTATCGTGTCGATCAATGCCTGGAAGAACTACCCGTCCTGGAAAATACAGGCGAGAAGGATCATATTGTAGCCTGCTGGCAATGGGAAGCAATTGCAGAGAGGAATCGTTAATGGCTGGTGAGAAAGAGATCCTGGTTCAGGTAAAGAATCTGAAAAAATACTTCCCCATCTACCGCGGCATGATTTTCCCGCGCCATTCTGGTGATATCAAAGCGGTTGATGATGTTACGTTTAATATCTACAAAGGTGAAACCCTTGGCCTTGTTGGTGAAACCGGCTGCGGGAAAACCACCGTTGGTCGTACCATATTGCAGCTGTATCCTGCTACTGCAGGCGAGGTTTTCATCAAAGGTATAAATCTAAGTAAACTCAGTGAAGTGGAACTGCGCCACCAGAGACGACATATGCAAATGATCTTCCAGGATCCCTACGCATCGCTCAGCCCCCGTATGACTGTCGGCTCCATTCTCTCAACTCCATTGGAAGTGCATCACATTGCACGGGGTAAGGAGAAGAATGAACGGGTGGAAGAACTGCTCAAGCTGGTTGGCCTCAACGCCCAGTTTGTCAACCGCTACCCGCATGAATTCTCCGGCGGCCAGCGCCAGCGTATCGGGATCGCACGCGCCCTCGCTCTCAACCCCGATCTTGTTATCTGCGATGAGCCTATCTCGTCGCTGGATGTCTCCATCCAGGCACAGGTGGTTAACCTGCTGGAGGAGCTCCAGCAAAAGCTGGGGCTGACGTATCTTTTTATCGCCCATGACCTGAGCATGGTTCGCCATATCAGCGACCGCATGGCGGTAATGTACCTTGGCAAGATCATGGAACTTACCGGCCGAGATGAAATCTGCCTCAACCCGCTGCATCCCTATACACAGGCACTGATGTCCGCTGTACCAGTGCCGGATCCGGATGCCAGCAAAATGCACAAACGGGTAATTCTTGAAGGTGACATCCCCAGCCCGGCTCATCCGCCGAAGGGCTGCAACTTCAGCACCCGCTGCCCTGTCGCCCGCGAGCGCTGTCGCCAGGAAGCGTCACCACTGCGAGAACTCAAACCCGGCCACTTTGTTGCTTGCCACTTTGCTGAGGATTATCTATAGCAAAGCAGTCCTTTCTGCAGGCAAACGAATAGCAGACTCCCGAATAGTATGAATGAAACAGGCTGCCGGCCTGTTTCTTTTTATTATCACCTGCTTGTATCCCTCTCTGACAGCAGTAACCCGCGCTTCGGAGCTCCCAGCCAGCTTCAGAATACTCCCATTCGTACGAGTCGGCCCACATCATTTTAATATTTCATCTAAATCGACAGAGGGGATAGGCAAACAAATAATCTCCAAAATGAGGAATCTCCAGCGTTAGCGCCGGTAAAACGCTGAAGAGCCCTATAGCTGTAGAAGGGGAACCTGCTGTGGGTATTGCTGGATATACAAAACGGAACAACGTCCGGGAATGCCCGGTGGTATCAGCCTGCCCCATACCTGAACTTTCTTTGAGAAATTGAAGTAATCCAGATAAGGGAAAAGTTGGAGTTGGGGAAGTCTTCATAAGGGCTGATTTTCAACCCGAAAACCGAACTCAAGGAGGAGCGCTGTAAAACGATATTCGCTTTAAAACTTTGCTCGTTTCCCCTGTCTCCACTGGTTCGCAGTGTTCTTCTATTGAACTTATTCCGAACCGGTTCTGTATTCATGATAAGGAGGTGATTCTATTACATGGTTATGTAAAAGCCTTTCTACAGAACAAATATCAAGGAGGAGAGAAGTGAAACGCAAGAACCTTTTGTTCGTAATGGGCACGCTGCTTCTATGCATCTCGCTATTATCAGCTTGCACCGGAGGCGCAGAAACACCTGCAGAGGAACCGGCCGCTGAACCCGTTGAAGAAGGGGCTGATGTCGCGGTCGAAGAACCCGCTGAGGAAGAAGCAGCAGAAGAGATGGAAATGGTTCCCCTGTGGACGCCAGAACTTAAGCAAGCCTTCGCTGCAGCTCTCGACCGTGAAGTCATTGTCGACCGCGTGTTTGAAGGGCGTAATATCCCTGCTTACCACATGGTTCCTGATGGTTATCCTTATGCCACAGAAGCTTTCCTGGATATGTACGGAACCCGGGACCTGGACCTTGCTGTTGAGCTGCTGAGTGGATTGGGTTACACAGAGGATGATCCCTTTATATTCGAACTCTGGTATCCACCCGAACATTACGGCACGACAACCGCTGATGTAATGCAGGTGATCAAGGAACAGCTCGAAGAAACAGGGCTCATGCAGGTGGAATTAAAATCCCAGAACTGGGCTGAATATGTCGACAGTTTTGTCGCAGGCGATGCTTTCCCGGTATTTATCCTGGGCTGGTTCCCGGATTTTGTTGACCCCGATACCTGGTTGACACCCTTCGGGTCCTGTCTGCAATCCCCGGATAACGGCGTTTTCTATTGTAATGAGGAAATGGACACCTTGCTCGTGAATGCCGCTATTGCAACCGATCCGGCAGAACGCCAGGCTCTCTACGAAGAGATTGGTGAATTATGGGCCTCAGAAATTCCAACTTTGCCTTTGTTCTGGGAGCCGGAATTTATTACCTACCGCGATGGTATTGAAGGTATCGCTATCGGCGCTCCCTTTGAATTCAACTATAACGTTCTGGGTTTTGGGGAAGCTGCCAGCCCGGCATCAGGAAACACCGATACGATCATTATCGGAACAACGGATGAAATCCACAGCCTCGATCCGCAGGACGCCTATGCTACTCACGACTGGGAGATCCTGAAGAACACGAACTACGCACTTCTCGGTTATACACCAGGTACTGCGGACCTGATCCCCGGAGCGGCGATCAGCCTGCCAGAAATCAGCGAGGACGGCCTTACCTACACCTTCACACTCAACGAAGGCCTCATGTTTGCCGACGGTACGCCAGTCACATCAGCAGACTACGTACGTGCCTGGAATCGCATTAACGACCTTGAGGGAGAAGTATCCGGTCTGGTCCAGGTTTATGTGGCGGATGTGACAGCGCCCGATGACAAAACGGTTGTTTACACTCTTAAAGAGCCTTTCGGTTTCTTCAGTGCCCTGGCAGCAACGGCACCCTTTATCCCGGCGAACCCGGCGCAGTTCCCGGATGACGAAATCGTACAGTACCCTGAGGTACTGGATGGTATCGGGCCGTACAGGGTTGTTTCGATTGCTCCAAGCGAGCAGATTGTCCTCGAAGCCAATCCCAACTACCTGGGCGAAGACAAGCCGCTGATCAACCAGGTCATTATCCGCTACTTCGCGGATCCTACGACGATGAGCAATGCCATCGAGACAGGGGAAATTGATATTGCCTGGAGAACCCTGGGGCCTGTTGAGGCTATCCGTCTGCAGAGTGTTGAAGGATTAACTGTTATGAAGATCAGTGCACCTGCACTGCGCTACCTGGTCTTCAACATGAATTACATGGTTCCTGCCGGAGAGTAACAATCCGAGCTGTGAGTGAAACTCCACTCGCTACTATGAGGGCGAGTTCTCCTCGCCCTCATGCTTTCTATTCCGGCGGCAGGAGGAGACTATGTCAGCATCTTTTCGTAATTTCCTGGTAACTCGTTTGCTGTTAACCATCCCCATGGTCCTGATTCTGGTAACGATGGTCTTTTTTGTCATGCGCATCCTTCCCGGCGATCCGATCCGTTCCCAGCTGGGGCCCAAGGTAAGCGAGGAACAGGCGCAGGAAATCGCTGAACGCCTGGGGTTGAACCGGCCCCTGCATGTGCAGTATTTTACCTTTCTGTGGGATATGATCCGTCTCGATTTCGGCGATGCACTCACACAGGGCGAACGCCCTATCCGTGAAGAGCTGGCTGAACGATTGCCCGCTACGATCGAATTAACCATACCCGCTATGATTTTTACAACTGTCCTGGGCATCTTCAGCGGTGCCTATGCAGCAAAAAACAGGAAAAAACCGGTAGACTTTGGTATACGACTTTTCAGTGTGGTGGTCTACTCCATTCCTGTTTTTTTTATGGGCCTGATGTTCCAGATCCTGTTTTCGGTAAAACTTCCCCTTTTTCCGATCGCCGGTCGAATGGATACACTGCTGCGCACCACTTTTGAAACCAGGACGAACTTTTACATCCTGGACGCTCTTCTTTCCCATAACTGGGCCGCCTTGAAATCCATCCTGATGCACCTTGTAATGCCGGTGGTCACGCTTGGATTGGTCCTGACCGGTCCGTTTATCCGCCTTACCCGCGTAAACATGATTGAAATATTGCAGAGCGATTTTATTACTGCCGGCAGAGCAAGAGGGCTGCCGGAACGAAGGCTTGTTTATCATCACGCTCTCCGCAACACCTTCATTCCCATTCTCACCCTGATCGGCCTGCAATTTGCCCTTCTCCTCGCAGGAGCAGTTCTCACAGAAACAACTTTCTCCTGGCCGGGAGTGGGCCGCTACCTGGTGGATCGTATCGAACTCAGGGATTACACCGCCGTTCAATCGGTGATCGCTGTTTTTGCCTTATTCGTTGGACTTATCAGTGTTTTGATGGATGTGATGTATGCATTCATCGATCCGCGGATCCGGTATTAGTGGATAAAGGCAGGAGGAAATAGGATGGCGGTAGAAGAACAAGCCGGCATGGAAATGCCAGCCTGGAAATCAGAACTGGAAGAAGTTGGTTTTATTCGCAGGATCCTGCTCGCCCGAAAGTGGTACGGAGGTGACTGGTGGTTTGTCCTTATCAGCGCAGTTTTGCTGCTTTTTTTTATTCTTATTGGATTATTTCCCCAATGGTTTGCTCCATACGATCCGCGCGTCGAGGTGGGACCATCTCTGCTGGCTCCCGGTGAACTGCCAGCAGATTTTATCCTGGTCGCTGCACAGAGTGCAGGCGTTGAATCTCTCCGGGATGTTGGTTCGAAAGACCACAGGATCGGATATCTGATCGGAAGCCCGGCCAGTCAGGCTCTGCGAGAAGGGCTTGTGGAAATTACAGAGACCGACCAGGATGCAGGAATGGATGTGCGCTACCAACCACGCCCACAGCGTTTTGAATCAATCCAGGAAGGCCTGGATGCTCTGGCGGCAGGTGAAATAAACGCCTTTGTAATGGGCCCGCATGAGTGGCAGCCTCTTGAGGCACAATACGAAACCTTAGAAGAAGTAGGCGCTCTACAGGAAAATAGTCAGACCAGTTTTACTTTAGGTACCAATCAAATCGGACAGGATGTACTCAGCCGCCTCATCTGGGGAACACGTATCGCCCTGATCGTGGGGCTGAGTTCAGCTGTTGTCGCTGTTCTCATAGGCGTCCCGCTCGGACTGGTGAGCGGCTTCCTGGGTGGAGCGTTGGACCGTGTCCTGACCCTGCTCATGGACAGCCTGTACGCATTCCCGGGTCTGATCCTGGCTATTTCAATAGCTGCCGTACTCGGGCCGGGAATCGGCAATATTATCGTGGCTATTGCTGTTCTGTACGTGCCAACCTATTTCAGGATTGTGCGCGGCCAGACTTTAGCGGTAAAGCAGGATTTATATGTGGAAGCAGCTTTCAGCCTGGGTGCAACATCCCGCATGATCCTCTGGAAATATATCTTTCCGAATGTGATCCCTTCCGTGGTCATCATTTTTTCAGTAAATGTTGCGGATGCAATTCTAACCGAAGCCGGCCTCAGTTTCCTCGGCCTGGGGCTGCCTCCGGATACGCCCGACTGGGGAATCGACCTCGCCCGCGGCCAGGATTACCTGCGGCGTGCCTGGTGGCTGATCACCTGCCCGGGTGTTATGGTGTCCATGGTAACTATGGCCTTCAGTATGCTCGGGGAGAGTCTATCTGAAATTCTCAATCCCCGACTTGCGGAGTTATAAGGTATGGAAACTCTACAAAACAGAGATACCCTGGTTCAGGTCCACAACCTGTCCGTTCGGTACCGCACCCGTCTTGGCGAGGTCAGCGCTGTTGACGGCCTGTCCCTTGATATCCGGCGTGGTGAGATTCTTGGGCTCGTAGGAGAGAGCGGCTGCGGGAAAAGCACACTCGGGAAAGCCCTGCTGCGGATGATTGCTCCCCCGGGAGAGATCTGTGACGGAGAGATCATCTTCGAGGGTGAGAATATTCTTGCCTACAACCAGGAACAAATCCGTGATTTTCGCGGGCGAAAATCCGCCATGATATTCCAGGACCCAATGACATCCCTGAACCCTGTCCAGCGGGTGGATGAACATATCATTGAAGCCATTCAGGTCCACGAGACAGGGACTACAAAAACGGCTGCCCGGGAACGGGCGCGTTCCTTTATCACACGGCTGGGTATTCAGGCTGAGCGGCTTTCTGATTACCCGCATCAGCTCTCAGGCGGGATGCGCCAGCGCATCATGATTTCGCTGGGTTTAATCCTGAACGCGTCACTGGTGGTAGCCGATGAAGCCACCACATCACTTGATGTCATCGTTGAGGCGAACCTTTTGGATGAACTGCGAAATATCCGCCAGGCTTTCGGTGTCACCTTGCTGTTGATTACCCATAACATCGCTGTGGTAGCTCAGCTTGCCGATCGGGTGGCTGTAATGTATGCCGGCCGTCTGATGGAGATAGGCTCTGTTTTCGAGATTTTCGACCACCCCCTGCATCCCTACTCACAGGGACTGTTGAATTCAGTGCCCAGCATCAAGCTGGACGAACGGGATGAATTGTACCGGATGCCCGGTGAACCGCCCAACCTCACCCGCCCTCCCCAAGGCTGCCGCTTCCATCCACGCTGTCCGATGGTGATGCCAGTTTGCAGGCAGGCCCAGCCGGATCTCATCTCAATAAACTCCGAACACCGGGTGCATTGCTGGCTTTACCAGGAATCAGACATGGATCCTCAAGCCGGGAGATTGAAAGGAACACTGGTATGAAGGAGCTCGATGGAAGGCTGAAATTTACACAGGAAGAAACACTGGTTGAAGTCCGTGATTTGAAAAAATGGTATCCCGTGCAAACAACCTTTCTCGACAAGGTTTTTTCAAGCCAGAGACAGTTTATCCGTGCGGTTGACGGAGTGAGCTTTGATATCCACAGGGGTGAAGTGTTTGGACTGGCGGGCGAGAGCGGCAGCGGGAAAACGACAACAGGGAGAGCTGTTCTTCGATTAACAGAGCCGACGGCAGGGACGGTACGTTTCAACGGTATTGATCTGCGATCTTTGGATCCTGACACACTTCGTGAAATGAGACGCTGGATGCAGGTCATCTTCCAGGATCCGATGGCCTCTTTGAATCCCCGCATGTCTCTGGGAGAATCGATCAGCCAGGGATTAAAGATCCACTTTCCGGAAAGAACTTCGGATCACCGTGAAATTACCTTCGAAATGATGCGTATGGTAGGGTTGACACCGGCCGAGTTTTATTATTCAAAGTTTCCACACCAGATCTCAGGGGGGCAGCGTCAGCGGGTGGTTATTGCCCGTGCTCTTGTCACCAGGCCTGATTTGATACTGGCTGATGAGCCGATTGCCATGGCTGATGTGAGCGTGCGGGTACTGCTGCTTGATCTGATGAAGGAACTGAAAGATGAGCTGGATCTCACCTACCTTTTTATCACGCATGATCTGGCTACAGCCCGTCACATCTGCGATCGAATCGGTATCATGTATCTGGGCCGTATCGTGGAAATAGGTGAACTGAAAGAAGTCTATACTCATCCACTTCATCCCTATACCAGAGCTCTTCTGGCAGCCGTTCCGGTACCTGACCCCCATGAACGGCGGAATGAGCCCATGCCGGAAGGAGAAATTCCCAATCCAATAAACCCGCCATCCGGATGCCGGTTTCACCCTCGCTGCCTTATTGCGCAGGAAATTTGCAGCAAGGCAGAGCCCCTTGAGCGCGAACTGAAACCCGGACACTTTGTTGCCTGCCATTTCGCCGAGGATTATCTTTGATCCGGCTGATTCTTCTTTACGCTGCTTCACAACGATCCAAATTAAAGAAAAGAAACAGGCTTCAACGCCTGTTTTTTTTAACCTGATATCCCGCCATAAAGCCAAACTGCAGGGCGTTCAGCCTGCTCCGGTCTTCTCCATCTGCACCACAAGAGTCGATGTTGGCATAGCAATCCCTGTTTCGTTAAATGCCTGAAGCAGCGCCTTATACGCTGCACCTTTTGAATCCAGGAAATCCGCCTTCGATGTGTCCACCCAGAAATATACTTCCAGCTGCATCTCCGCGGACTTCAGACTGGAGAAGATCACTACCGGGGTTTTTTCCTGCAGCACACCCGGCAGCCCTTTTACAGTCCGGGAAGCAATCGAAGTGGCCAGTTCCATATCTGCTCCCTGCAGCACAGGAATCGCCAGGGCCACCCGCCGGTCCCGGCTGCGGGAGAAATTGATAATAGGCGAGATATACACATCAGCATTGGGTATCTGGACATTACGCCCATCCCAGGTGACCATTTCTGTCACCCGCAGCGTAATATTCTTGACCGTACCGCCGTAGTCGCCCACCTCTATGGCATCACCGATATCAAAGGGCTGCTGCAGCAGGAGCAGCAAACCGGCGATAAAATTTTTCGCCACATCCTGTAGTGCGAAACCAAGCGCAAATCCTATTATACCCAAACCGGCAATAAGGCTGGTAATATTGTTGGAGATCTGATCCAGAGCAAGCATGGTTCCCATCGTCAGGATGCCCCAGCGGGTGATATGTTGGACCAGGATGATAATCTCTTGATCCTGCTTACCGCGTTCCATCGCCCGTTTGACGATACCACTGATCCACTTTGAAAGCAGAACTGCGATCAGAAAAACTGCAGCGCCTGCCAACAAACGGGGCAGGAAGTCATAAAACTTTATCAAATAGGATTCAATACCAGGGAATACATCGGTCATGGCACTTCCTTCCAGTAGAGATCACCAGAATCATAGCACAAACAATAAAATATCTGTTTTGATGCCCTGTTATAATGCAGCCGAAACACTGCAGGAGGCTGTCGCCTCAGTCCGGTCACAATCGTGGCAGGACTGGGAGCTTCTGGCGGTGAACGACGGCTCCAAAGACAGCACTGCTCGTATTCTACAACACCTTGCCGCTGCAGACAGCCGTATCCGGCCGATCGATATCCCGCACAGTGGAATTATCACCGCTCTGAATACCGGGTTGGCATACGCCGAAGGCAAGGTCATTGCCCGATTCGATGCCGATGACCGTATGCATCCCGACAGGCTCAGCAGGCAGTGGGACTATCTGCAGCGTTTTCCGGAAATCGCTGCTGTCAGCTGTCTTGTGGAAAGCTTCCCTGCTGAAAATACCACCCCCGGTTTCCAGCACTATCTGGACTGGCTCAACGGGCTGGTGAGCCCTGAAGCAATTGCTCGAGAGATTTACATCGAAAGCCCCCTTCCACATCCAAGCATGATGATTCGCCTGGAGTGGCTGGTGCGCATGGATGGTTATCAGGAGAACGGTTGGCCGGAAGATTATGACCTGTGGCTTCGCATGCACACCTGCGGAGCCCGCTTTGCGAAGGTGTCCGAAGTGCTGGTCTACTGGAGAGACCATGGGAACCGGCTGACGCGCACAGACACTCGTTACTCTGTGGAGAACTTTATCCGTGCGAAAGCCCATTATCTCGCAGAAGGTATTCTGCAGGAAAGAGATGCGGTATTTCTCTGGGGAGCCGGGCAGATGGGCCGGCGCCTCTCAAAATATCTGCTGAGAGCCGGCGTTCCAATAAAAGCCGTATTCGACGTGGATGCCCGCAAAATAGGCAGAACCATGCGCTCCCTGCCCATCCATTCACACGAAGAAATTCCCGTGCACTGGAAAAAATACAGCAGCCCTCTTCTTCTGGCTGCCGTCGGATCACACCGGGCGCGTCACCTGATCCGAGAATGGCTTGGAGAGAAAGGTTATGTTGAAGGTGTCGATTGGTGGGCGGCCGCCTGATACTAAAGATAAAAAACAGCCCCGAGAAAGCCGGATAGTACGGTTACGGGCAGCTCACTTTCTCATTTTTGATAAGCATTTCTCTGCCCGATCAGCTGGATAAGAAGCTGCACGTACTGTAAAAACAAATTCGGATCAAATTTCCCTTCCGACGCTTCCGCATCCAGCAGTAACTTTTCCAGTGCTGCTGCAATTTCAACAATCTCCCCGAATTCCATCATCATCGCATCGCCTTTCAGGCTGTGGGCTGCGATACGAGCATCCTTCAGGTTGGACGCCGGTAAATCTTCATGCATTTCGAGCAATATAGACGCATCCTGCAATGTGCGCATTCGTTTCCGCGCTTCTTCAAAGAAAAGGGCTTTGTACTCTTCTGAAATCTTCATTCGGCCGCCTTTGAGATCTTCCGATATTCTTTTCGTAAACCATGGGGGACAGTACCAGGATTCTGTGGATCAATCAGGATAATTCCATCAAAAGGCAGCTCGGATGATTCAATATGCTGCCTGTTTTCTTCCGACAGTACCAGGGCAAGGATAGGAATACTCTTCTTACGGAGTTTTTCCAGCCAGGCCGCGAATCCTTCCGGGAGAGAACTGTTTTCGCTGTATACCCAGGCAAACATATCGATATCAGGAATCGTATCCTGTACGGACCGAAAATCCCGCGGAGCAAGTGAAGTCACTTCAAGAAATGGGAAACCCTTCAATCCACGCGAAACAATCGCCTCCGCAGCTTCCTCTCCCTCAAGAATCAGCATTTTTTTTCGTTTCGGAATCAGATCGAACGACTCCAGCAGACTGCGGATATCTTCATGTTGAATGGGCTTGACCATATGTGCAACCGCGCCATATTCCCGCCACAATCCCCAACCTGCTTCTCTCTCATCTAAAGCAGATAGAACAGCAACGGGGATTTTGTTTGTTTTCGGATCCGTTTTCAGTAATTTCAGCAGATCCCATCCCTCCATATCCGGCAGCATCAGATCAAGTGTGATCAGGCATGGATTAAAACGGCCCGCCGCTTCAAGTGCATCTTCACCTCTGTAGACATGGGCTACATCAAACCCTTCGTGATTGAAGTGGAAGGCAAGGATATTTGCATAGCGGCGGTCATCTTCGATCACCAGTACCAGCGACTTCTTATCTTCAGTAGAAGTGAGGAGCGTTTGTGTGTCATCAAGAACTTCACCCGGAACTGCAGGGCCTGTCAAAGGCAGTATGAATGTGAACGTCGTTCCCTCACCAAGGACACTCTCCATCCACATGCGCCCCCCATGCATTTCAATGATCCGCCTGCTGATGGGTACACCCAGGCCTGTGCCCTGAATTTCCCTTGTTGCTGAACTGTCTACCTGCTGAAATTCCGCAAATACGCTATCGTAATCCTCTTCGGCTATTCCGATTCCGGTATCCGAGACGGAGACCAGAAGTGCAGAGCTGTCCAGCCGTCCGGCCTTCAGCGTGACCGAGCCCTTCTCGAGTGTGAACTTATATGCGTTGGAAAGCAGATTCAGCAGTACCTGCTTTATCCGGACACGATCTGCCTTCACTTCCGGCAGATTTTCCGAGACTTCAATTCGAAGTATTTGCCCTTTCTGCTTGAACAAATGGCTGATACTGGCTATGGTCTCTTCTATAAGCTCGGCAAAATCGAGCGGTTCAGGGTGGATTTCCATCCGGCCTGCCTCAATTTTCGATAGATCCAGAATATCGTTGATAAGGTCCAGGAGATGTTTACCGCTGGAATGAATATCATTGATAAACTCATTCTGCTGATCATTCAGATCACCTGCCAGGCCATCAACCAGCAGTTCTGCAAAACCAATGATGGAATTGAGCGGTGTCCGCAGTTCATGGCTTACATTGGCAAGGAAATTGGATTTAAGCCTGTCGAGTTCCCGAAGCCGGATATTGGTCTTTTCCACAATCCGGATCTGTTCTTCAAGCGCCGCCTGGGCACTTTTCAGGGCTGTAATATCCGTCAGTACACCTTCCATCCGTACAGGCAGTCCTGCCTCATTCCTCTGAAAAATAACATCGTCTTTGATCCAATGGACCTGCCCTCGGCGGTCCACAACCCGATAATTCAGAAAAACCCGTTCATCCGTCGCAAGATGCGGCTCGTATTTTACACGCACCTGGTCCTGGTCATCAGGATGAATCACTTGCAGCCACAAATCGGGGTTCGTCAGATGTGCTTCGACGTCATAACCGGAAAATTTTGAAATACTCGGTGTGATCAGCGGAGAGACAAATTCTCCTTCAGCCGAAATGGCAAAACTGTAGATACACTGGTCCACAGAGTTGGTGATCTGCTCCAGACGGCGTTCCGATTGTTCCAGTGCCTCTTCCGCCCAGTGTTTTTCTGAGACATCCTCCACAACGCCGATGATATAGACAGGTTTTCCCTCAGTGTTCCGGACCATGCCCATACCGACGCGGGCCCACATAAGCTGCCCATTCTTTCGAATGATCCTCAGATTTATATACTCCTGCTCTTTATGCCCTGCCAACAGGTCATCATAAATCTGTCCGCTTTCGCTCTCATCATCCGGATGAATCACGTTAGCCATACCGAGATTGAACAACTCATCTACAGAATAACCACACATGACAGCCAGCGCAGGATTGATCTCGATAAAGTTCCCTTGATCATCTCCAACGAACATGCCAACTGATGCGCCGGTTATAAATGCACGGAAGCGTGCTTCACTTTCCTGCAGTGCCTGTTCCATCTGCTGCTGTTCGGTGATATCTCGTTTAATAGCGATAAAATGATGGATCTGTCCTTCATCACAAACAGGCGTGATAGTCATTTCTTCGGTATAGATAGAGCCATCCTTGCGTTTGTTGCTCATCCTTCCATGCCACACTTCTCTACCAAGGATTGTTCCCCATAAATCAGCATACAGTGCATTATCATGTTTCCCCGACTGCAGAATGCGTGGGTTCTGGCCTATCAGTTCTTCCGCGGAATATCCGGTCAGATTAGTAACAGCAGGATTAACCCATTCGATCGTACCCTTCATATCTGTGATGACAATGCCATTTGCAGCCGAATTCAATGCCTCTGCCTGCAAGCGAAGCTGATTGGTGAGTTCCTGTTCCTCTGTGATATCCTTGCCAACGGCAACAACATAATCAAGATCGCCGTTACCATCAACAACCGCAGTATTTGTCCATGTAATCTGTCGAATACTTCCGTCTCCCAATACCCATGGAGCTGTTAACTCCAGTGTTGTTTTACTTTCAAACCTGCTTATAAAGGCAGCGGATCCGATCCCATTTTCCTCGTGGCTTTTCATAATCTCGGGCACTTTCCTGCCTATCGCTTCAGGAGAAGTAATCCCGGAAAGCTGCTCACAGGCCGCGTTAAACCGCCATACAACACCCCGTTGGTCGAATACCATAACCAGTGCAGCAGCGTGTTCCAGGATAGTTGCCACAAAATTGCGCTCATCCTCCAGCGCTCGCTGCATTCGGGCATGTTCTGTATTATCCACAGTTATGATTAATAGATGGGTCTCACCCTGCATTTGAAAGGGTTGAAGATAATATTCGAGGACCCGTTCACCAGTCCAATAGTTCAGTGCCGGATCCAATTTCTGGAAGCGCAGCGTGTTGATGGCTTCCTTGGCGCTCGGTAAAAGCCCGATTTTTTCCCAGGAAGAGGATTCGAATAAATTTTCCATCAGCACTTCATCCTCGTTTTTACCGAGGATATCCAGCATGGTTTGATTCAGATAAACACACTCTCCAGTATCCCGATACGTAATGAACCCTGCCGGCGCTGTCTCCAACAGGGTACGATTTAGCTCGGCCAGCGCCTGTGCTTCACGCTGCAGACGGGCATTGATAATAAAACTGGTGAGCAGCGGAGCCATGGTTTCCAGGAAGTGTTCCTCCTCCTGTGAATAGGCCATTTTCGAGGTGCTCTCCAGGTTGATAACACCCACACTCCGACTGCCATCTCGCAGCGGGACACACATCTCGGATTGAACAGCCTGGTCAAGTGAAAAATAGCGTGGGTCAGCATGAACATCTCCCACACGTGCTCTCTCTCCCTGTTTGTAAGACCATCCAGTCAGGCCGGTATCAATTGAGATGCTGTATCCGTCTGCTTTTGCTTCTTCCGGATATCCTGTTGCTGCCCGGATAACAAGGTTCTCGCCGCTGTCATCCACCAGCATAATCGCAGCGCGCGAATCAGGAAAAGTTTCCCCCAGAATAGCCAGTGCAGTTTGCAGCGCTGTTTCAAAATCCGCTGTGCGAGAGGAAACAGTGGCAAAGTGATAGAGCCGCCCCAGGCTCTCTGTAAGGGCATCTTCCCTGAACCTGTTCTTTATGGATGAACGGGTAAGCTGCCAGATAGCTACTCCAATAATGATACAGAAAACCACAGGAAACACAGCAAGAATGGGATTAGACAGATCAGACCACCAGGTGTATACACCCATGTATAAAATTAAAATTCCCATCAACCCCAGGGCAGTGTAGGCCGGAAGCGCCAGAACGGGGATCAACACCATGGGGAAGCAGACTGCCATAAAGTACAGCATGGGATCTACAAGGTCAGGCAGCAGGAACGAGACATAGATAATATACCCGACCAGGACTGTCAGCAGCGCTAAACCACCATACATGGAATACCGGCTGCGGCTGATAACAGCCACAATCCCCATGGTTCCGATAGCAGGAAAAAACAATTCAGGGCTTACAAAGAACTGCAATCCCTGGAGAAACAAACCCAGCAAACCCATAAACAGGTAAAGAAACAACAGGCCGAGTGAGAGCACCGGTATCAGGTTGTCTCGATTTTCTTCTTTTCCATTCACCGATGTCGAATGTTCTTTCTGGCGAAAACCTTCCGGATTCATGGAAGGTCACCACTGCCTTCAAGTAGAGCTAAAATGTTCGGCACAAGCGTACGCGTGTCAATTGGTTTACTGAGATACCCATCACAGCCAGCCTCTCGGGCGCGCTCCTCTTCCTGCGCCATCGCATGCGCTGTAAGAGCAATGATCTTAAGTGACTGCGTGGATGGATTTTGTCGCAACCGCCGGGTAACAGAATAACCATCCTCTTTCGGAAGCTGCACATCCATCAACACGAGATCAGGTTGATGTGCTGCAGCCAGATCGAAGGCCTGTTCTCCATCCTCCGCCTCAAGTACGTCGAATTGTTTCGCTTTCAGAATGGTTGTCACCAGTTTCCGATTCAGTGCACTGTCATCAACAACAAGTATCGTATAGGTCATCAGTTTCCTCCCGGTGACTGCACTGCTGGCAGGTCAAAGGTTATCGTTCCCAGGTTCAATTTTTCCCCCGCAGCTATTTCAACCGGGATCGAAATTTCACTGTCAACAGGACCCGGGGTAACAACGACCATAACCGTGTACTGCCCTGCCGGAATATCTTCAAAGACAAAGGAACCATCCTGACCGCAGTTCACCCAGGCTTCTACTCCGCTGACAAAAATTTCAGCATTCTCAACCGGGTTTCCTGAAGGATCAACAACAAACCCGCGTACGGCACCGCGACCACGAAAGGTTTTGCTCTGTTGGGCTAATCTGACTGTCAGCATGAAAAAAGTCAGCAAGACAGCAAAAGCAAGGAACCACCGGGCCCATCGTATCTTTTGCCTGGGTTCGGAAGTCAGGGATTCTAAATTATCTTCAATATCCGGGCTGTCTGTTAAAGGCATATCATTCTCCAACCTTATGGTTGTGTAACCAGCAACTGATCGAACGTGGCAGTTGTTGTCCAGCCGCGCAATCCAATGCGTCCGTTGGTTGAGGTGTCATCCACTGCTGTTACTACAGATTCCCCGTCCACGAAAGCGGTAAATGTATCACCCTGCACCTGAATCGTGATTGCATGCGGTGTGCCATACCAGTCAAATCCATCGGGGGCTTTTGCCCTGGCAATGGGTACGCCCAGCTCCCGGCCATCCACAATTTCGCGGATTATGAACTCATTATTGTAGCCCGGATCATACTGAAACGCGTATCCGTCAATATTCGGTTCATCAGTGATACGGAAATAGATCCCGTACCCCTTACCGGCTTCCAGAACCGCTCCATCGACCTGGATAGTGTAATCTTCCCACTCTTCTTCTCCGGTAAAGGCACGATGTTCTCCATTCTTTGTGATTTTCAGCTTTCCATCTTCAATGATCCAACCTCCGCCGCTGGTGATGTTCCAGCGATCAAGAGAATCTAAATTATCCTGCCAGGCAACTGCTGAAATACAGTTTTCTGGCACTATTCCAAGGAGACTGTCCATTGAACAATAGGCCTCGTGTAATGTAATGCCATACAACTGCAAGCCTCCCAGAACGAGCAGTATGAGAACGACCAGCAGCGAATACTCAAGGAGTGCCTGTCCAGCCTGGCTACTGGCAGGGAAATTATATTTTTGCATAATTTAACCTTCCTGTCTCCTTGAAGGACGGCTGATAAGGATTGGGCAAAATCCGCTATACAATAATCGACTTGTTTCCGAGCAGGACTTCTGCAATCGGAAACTGTCCTCGATTTCTTACCTGCTGCTCTTACGATCAGATTCTGCCGCGGCTTGTTTCCTCTTCTGCATGCGTGTCCACATTGGTGTGGGGCGTTCAGGTTTCTGAGAGCGCAGGAGTGGATCGCTCAGCCTCCAGGCAAGGTCTTCAAGCAGCCGGACGATCGGAAGTTCTACATCGTTTGCAATGACCGGGGTACCAGTATTGATAGCTTTGCTCCATTCGCCCGCTGCGTGGGGAACGATAAAATCAAAGGGTTGGCCGAGATACTTCTCCAGCTGAGCTCGTGAGATACCCTCTTTGGAAAAAGTCCAGTTCTGGATCAGGAAGGGTCTTTTTTCGTAACCGAGAGATTCCAGCATTTTCAACTCAGCCTGCGCCAGGCGGGCTGCATTGATATCCGGTGTAACGGGCAGAATGATCTGATCTGCCATATCCAGTGCTGCAATCGTAGGGGGAGAATAATCATGCGATATGTCAACGACGATATACTGGAACATATCCTGCAGTTGAGTCAGCAGGTAAGATACAAGATTTTCCGTCAGCTTTTCAGCGCTGATCGGGTCAGAGAATCCCCCCAGAAGCTTCACGCCGTTTTCATGCGTGCTCAGGTAACCAGCAACCATATCATGATCCATTTCTTCCAGGGATTGATCCACTATCGTATTCAAGCGGTGATAGGGCTGCAGATTGAGCATGGAACCACATACTCCCATGGGGCGGACCATATCTACCAGGGCGACGGGGGCATCCCACAGCTGCTGCAAGCCCAGCGCAATATTTACTGCCAGGCTGGTGCAGCCGCTTCCCCCCCGCAGGCTGTGGACAACCAGGATATGATGCCCGGGCTCAGACTTTATTTCGCCCTGCTGCTGCGTACGTTTCAGCATCGCAGACAGGCGAAGTTTTAATTCCGTCGGCTCAAATGGTTTTGTGAGGTAATCGTCCGCGCCTGCCTCAAAACCCTGCTGCTTATCCACTATACTTGCTTTTGCAGTGACCATCATAACCGGGACGCTCCGGGTCTTCTCTCTTTTTCGCAGTTGGCGGCAGACCTCAAAGCCATCCATCTCTGGCATCATGATATCGAGAAGAACCAGGTCAGGCACCCAGGTTTCAGCAAGTTTAAGTGCCTGTGGCCCACTCAAAGCTGATTGAGTCTCGTATCCGGCTGCTTCAAGAATATCCCTGATCATCTGATTCATTAATTGACTGTCATCAACGATCAATATTTTTGGGTTCATACCATCCCCGCAGTGCTTTCCTTACAGAATCAAATACTCCATCCAGGATTCAGTTCCGGCTGGAGCCTCACGTAACGTATTTTCTGAACCGGTATATAACCATTCTACAATTAAAAAAAGATCCTTACCTCTCCTCTTATAGCAATTTTATGTACAGGAGTATTTTCCATAGTCTTTACTGTTACCTGGCGGATTTAGCCCACAAGGCAGCCGCTAAAAGCGGTTTTCAGAGCTAAAGCCGAAAACCCGGAGTTCATATACAGTACGGTCCGGTTTTTTCTATTCCTTCTATTCAGTGGATGATTATCAGATTATCAGGATAGAACCGGAACCAGGATATTCAGGATAAGTCCAAGTATGAACCAGGCTCCTGCCGGACGGGCATGGATAAACGCAATTGATACGTACCACAGCGGCCAGTTCGGAATATTCGGTGGGGCGGATTCTGGTTTGGGCTCATTGGTCATGCGAACCATATCCAGCAGGCGCGGCAGGGCAAGAAGAACCAGCAGGGCCCAGATATCCAGCATGCCGACTGCAACGAGGCCGATAACCAGGGGATAGAAAGCAATCATCAGGGCCGAATTCAGTTTTTTTGATGCCGCTTCACCCAGTAATACAGGAATGGTGTGAATGCCTTTGGTCTTGTCTTCCTCGAGTTTATCGATATGTTTCCCTATCAGAACAGTGGTCACCAGCAGAGCATAAGGCACGCTGGACAGCCAAACCGCTGTGGGCGGTTTCACCCCGGCGGTCACAAAGTAGGTGCCCCCGATCATCAACGGGCCCCAGATCAGAAAAACCGAGGGTTCTCCAAAGCCATGATGCTTGAGTTTGAACGGCGGCGCCACATAGAATATGGAAATGAAAAGGCCAAGCAGTGCAAAGACAACTACAGGCCACCCACGCTGCAGGGCAAGGAAAACCATGATTACAAAATCAATACTGTTACAGACCAATATCGACCGGATCAATCCTTTTTCCGTCAGAAAGCCACTCAGAATAGGATGGGGGGCATATTGAGCGCGTGTATAGTCATCTGTGTCCACGCCGCCATGGTAATCGAAGTAGTCATTCATCAGGTTATTGCTGATATGGGCAAAAGCAAGACCTATCAATGCCAGGCTGAAATATAGCCAGTCCGGATTTTCAGAAAGTTTCACAGCCATCAATCCGCCGATCAGGCCGGATGTCAGTGTCATTGAGATTACAGCGGCGCGTGTGATGATTAACCAGCGGCTGATCAGATCAGGCTCCCGATCTGCCGGCAGATTCGATGTTTTCAGGACTTCAATCCAGTTCTGGAGTTTCGACATTTCCCTGCTTCCCAATTTCTTCCTTTTGATCTGTATCCGGATGCTGTTTGCAGACGTTTACAACTGGCCGAATTAATTGTACCTGATCTCTGGGCATACGGTGGTCTTCTCCATAGCGGATTAAGCCTGGTCCATCATATAAACATCCAGCCACCGGCCCAGAACAGGGTAGCGGAAATCTTTCCCCCGCAGAATAGCCAATGCAGCAAGCAGGCCGATCATAACAAACAATACTGCCACTGCGCTGAGCATAAGAAGCCAGATTACCGGCAGGGTGGAGCTGACATCCAAAACCCCTGTCGGCTCTCCCCGTATCCCCGCCAGCAGGGAAGAATACACACCGGAATACTCAATATCAGCAGTTAAACTGAGTTGAAGGTCTGATACAGCAAAGCCTGCAGTGTTTGGAAAGCAACAAACCGGGACCATTTATGCTGGGTGAGCCGGATTTCCAGGGAAGCCGGGATTCCCACCACAGGGAACACTCCGCAGCCGTGTGCGGCAGCAGCCATGATACATTCTTCTGGGGCTGTTTGAAAAGAGATCCGGGTCAAGGTTCCCTCCCTCTGGTAATCTCATAACCGGCAGTTCACTACTGCGTCCTGCCATTGTGTCAGAGTGACATTGAGGGAAAAGGGAGACCGCCGTCCCAGACCGGAGGGGGGCCGGCCCGAAACGGCGGGGACTGAATCATATCACCAAGTTGACCGCACTTCAAGGAAGCACCTTAATCTCCTCAATAGCAGTATCATTTTCCACATTATTCAGCACATAAACACACGATTGCATGCATTATTCTGAATTGCATGTACAATACAAGCATTAGGCTTGTCAATTGATGACTTGGGGACTCTGATGGAACATCTACCATTCGATTTCTGGGACTCGATCAAACAGCTCCTGCTCAAAGTAAAAAACATCTTCAATCGGCCAATATCTGAAACCTTATCTCTTCCCCTCTTCCTTTACATCGCGGGGTTGGTCGTCTTCTTTCCTGCCTTCTTCCCAAACTTAAGTGATATTAACCCTTTTGATGAAGCTGCCTATCTCTATAATGGATACAGATTGCTCGAATCTGGCGTTTCTGGTTCTCTATCAGGCAATCCGTTTACCCGCCTGTTTTATGCACTCATGGCCCTGCCTTTTAGGAACTCCGTTTTCTGGATGATTCATGCATGCTCACTGGGCAGGTTTTTTCTTTTCACCCTTATGTGGGTCGCCATGTATAAACTGGGGCTTGCACTTTCAGACCGCATTATCCCTCTTGTTCTTCCGATACTACTTATTATGAGCCCGTTGTTTCCTGATTTTTTACGGTTCCCATCAGACCCGCTCTATGCTGGTTTCGCCACTCTTGCCCTGGCCAGATCGCTTAGCTTTATTCGTTTTTCTCGATTGTCTGACTTGTGGTGGGCTTCAGCTTTGTTGGGATTTGCAGCCCTGTCACGGAACGATGGCCTGCTGTTGTTCCTTGTCTTTTTCTGTCTGATTCTCCTCTGGTCGGTTCTGAAAGGAAAGCTCAAACTAACACTGCTTCCTGCCATTCTGCCATTTCTTATTCTGGTTGGAGGTTATATTCTGGCCTATGGATTGTTTACCGGGGATTTCTCTCCGGGTACCATGCGACGAACATATGACAATTTTGAGACCGGTTATGGTGTCATCATTCAGAACGACACCGGACTTGCAGATACACCAGCGGCCAAACTTTCTGCCCGGGAAGCTTATGGCACGCCAGAAGAAAATAATTACTCTGTCTTTACCGCGATTCACAAACGGCCCGATCTTTTTCTTGCACGTTTGAAGATCGTGCTTGCTGACATGCCTCGTGCAATCCTGGATGCCTATGGCCTCAGAGTTACTGCTGTACTGATGCTTCTAGCGGCCTGGGGAGGTTTCTCTCTTGTTCGAGCAAGAGATTGGGAGCGCCTGTTTTTACTACTGCTTTGGCCTTCCCCCTTCATATCCGGTTTTGTTATCAGTATTTTCCGGACAGGGCACCTGCAATTTTATGCTTGTGTGCTTTTTGCGCTGGCTGCCATCGGGCTATTCAGCATCCTGCAATCATGGCAATCCATAAGAAATCGATGGATCCTTCTCTCGGCACTATCACTGATTACTCTTTATGGTTTTTCGGATAATAAGCTTGCTGTAGCCTATGGAGGATACATATTCCTGATGGCATTTGTCCTGATCATGCTGTACATCAGTGTAAACCGCCAAACATTTAATATTGAATCCCTGCTGATCCTGCTCACCGCGCTGCTCATTACAAGAGCATCCTTCCCTACACCTAATATCCGAACTCTTGGCGAGGAACCGGAGGAGCAGATCCTCCTCTATATAAATCAGGAGATGAAAGATGTACAGACTTTTGCTGCGGCATCACAGGGTGTCATCCATGCAGCCAGGAAAGATTGTGCCATGCTTACATCGGAAGATGTGCCCACCAACAATACTCCCGAGGAATTCCTTGAATGGCTCCAGGTGCAGGGCATTGAAGCGGTTTACATTGATAAATTCCTTACCAGTCGGAACTCGGCGATGTGGGAACAAATACAGCCGCTGCTGAATAGTGGACTCACACGGGTGTTCGATACTGATCAGGGCAGCTATCAGATTTTACTGGTCGAGCATCCATAGAAAAAAACCGATACATGAAACAAGCTGATTCTACTGTCAAATTTTCGGCCATACCAGACAACATCGGATCGGGCTCATCATTACAGGGAATAGAGATGTCATATATAGCTAAACCAGGCTGAATACCGAACCATCCGCCGTACGCTGCACTTCTATCCTGGTGGGAAAGGCATTCTTGAGTTCCTCGATGTGTGTGATCACAAGTATACGATCGTAATCATCCTGTATGCTGTTGATCGCCTCAATTAAATGCTCCCGTCCCTGCTGATCCTGGGTTCCGAATCCTTCATCGATAAAAAGGCTGCGAAGCTGTGCACCTGCCCGTCGTGCCAACAAGCGCGACAGGCCGATGCGGATGGCAAAGTTGATACGAAACGCCTCACCGCCGGAATAGAGCTCATATGGCCGGCTGCCAAGATCATCCGAAATGATGATATCCAGCGCTTCACGCAGTTCCCCTGTTTTTATCTCCCGCTGAGTTTCAATACGCACGTTCAGCCGGCCTTCCGTCATCCTGGTCAGGAGGTCATTGGCCACTCGTTCGAGCTCAGGCACAACAGTCTCAATAATCATGGCCGGAACACCCTGTTTGCTGAATGCTACTCGCAGCTGATCATAATCCCCCAGATCCTTCACCTGCTGCTCACGTTCCTTTTGCAGCTCCTTCTGGTGTGATGCCAGTGATTCAAGAGCATCCAGGCGCTGCCTTGCCGCGCCAACCTGTTCATCCGCCATCCGTTTGTCATAGCGAAGGCGATCGAGCTCCTTTTGATTGAGATCGGCTTTCTGCAGTGCCTGCTCCAGCTGCTGCAGCCGCTCCTGACGTTCCCGGCGGTCACCCTCATACACAAGCTGCTGCTTCTGTTTCTGTTCGAGATGCAATTCGAGGGCCTCCAGACGACGGGATGAATCAGCTGCATGCTGCAACGCAGCCTCGATCTCTCCGGCTCGTTTCTCCAGAGCCGGGTGGATCCCCAGAGTTTGATCCATTGTGCGGATCTGCTGGTCCAATCCCTCCAGCTCTTTTTCGAGAGTCTGCAGCTCTGCACGATTACGACGGTACCTTTCACGACGGGCCTCCAGATCGCACTCGATCTCATCGACCAGCTGATGCCGATGTTCAGCTGACAGCGCCTGTCCACAAGTGGGGCACAGCGGCTGGTCCGCCGCCTCCAGGGTCTCCTTCCGGACAGTGATAGGCTCACTTTCCTTGATCATCGCCTCGTTGGCGCCTTTCAAAGAAGCGGTCTCCACCCGCAGCTTTTCGCGGCGCTGAAATAACTCTTCCCGCTCTTTACTTACCGCTGCAATCTCTGAAAGCTGCTTCTGAAGATCCTGCTTCCGGGCATGCAGTGTACTGGTGTCAGCTGCTGCCTGAGCTTCCTGCTGGTCCTTTCGCAGTTGCACGATTTCGCGATCCAATGTGGCCAGCAGGGTTTCCAGATTGGCCGCTTCCCGCTGAAGGCTGACCTGCTCCTGCCGAGCCAGGTCTGCTTCCTTCCACAGAGTCTCCACAGCTTCCAGCTTTTTTACAGCATCCACTGCCTGGTTCTCATATGTTTTCAGGTCTTCCTGATAACGGCTGCGGTTTTTCAATTCGCCACTGATTTCTTCCAGCCTGTGGTCCAGCCGGCTGAGGGAAGCCCGGAGATCTCCGGCTTTATCTTTTGCCCGACTTTCATACATCTCCCATTGCTCAAGCCCAAGAATATTCGCCAGGATCTGCTTGCGCTGCATGGGAGGCTTGGTGGTGAATTCATCCGCCTTCCCCTGAACAAGGAACGAGGAGTTGATAAATGTATCGTAATCCAACCTCAGAAGGGAAACGATTTTCTCCTGTGTTTTACGCATCGTACTTTCAGAAAGCCTCTTCCATGACTGGTTTTCTTCACTCCAACCCTGCAGTTCCAGCAGTGATGAGCCGCGTTTACCGGCTTTACGCTTGCGTATAACCTTGTAGGATATTGTGCCAAGCTCAAAGGTCAGCGACACCTGCATAAAATCCTTGCCCTGGTGGATCAGATCATCGGGAGAACTGGTGCGCGCCCTCCCCCACAGAACCCAGGTGATAGCGTCCAGAATCGAGGATTTTCCTGCCCCGTTTGGGCCGGTCAGACAGGCCACATGAATACCGTCCAGTACCAGCGGTCCCGGATCGGTGTATGCAAGGAAATTGGTCAGTTCAAGCCTGGTCGGAATCATGGATCAAACTTTCTGCCTTTTCCAGCAGGACGGGAATACGATCAACCGGTTCCTGCAGCAGGGAGAAATAGCGTTCAACCAACTCAAGCGGCGTCAGGGTCTGTGGAGCATTTTCGCCCAGACGGGTGCGTAGATCGGTTTTTATGTCACGCTGGATGCTGACACTTGACGCCTGCTCCAGCGCCGCCAGGATCCTGTTATCCTGCAGCGCTGCTTCCTGTTCTGCACGCAGTGTGAGTTGGACCCGAACAACACTCTCCTCGGCCTGAAAATCTTCCAGCTTGTGCAGAACCAGCGCCATTGGTTCCTCTTCCTCGCGCACATCAATGGTCACAGTCCGGAAAGGTCGGGCATGGACCGGAACGAAGCGCCAGGTTGTCTCACCCCGGGCAAGTTCTACCCAGCAGAAACCTTTTTCCTCATTCTGTTCGCCGAAATCGATCCTTTCCAGGGAACCACTGTACACCATGGGCGGATACCCCTCAGGATTGAGTACCTGGTGTTTATGGATGTGGCCAAGAGCAATGTAATCCCAGGCCGGGTCAGCCAGTGTGGAGCCAATCACAGCGATATCCCGCCCCAGCATTACAGTTCGCTCTGAGCCCAGTTTAGCTTCTGCAACGGAAAAATGGGCACAAAGAAGGCGCGGCATGTCCTGGGCTGCCGCTTTCTGCGCCAATCCCGCCAGAATATCTGCAACCACCAGGCGGAGAGCCCCCTCCAGTTCATCTATGGTTTTTTCCCGGTGTTCTTCAAGACCGAGCAGCCGGTTCCTCATCGGATACGGCATCCAGGCAAGGTAAACGGGGCCTCTCTTCGTCTCTACAACTTGCCCACCAGGCTTGCTTCCAACAATCACATTGGGAACGTCCAGCGCGGCATAAATGTCCACACTGCTGGCACGTGCAGACATGGAAGGTATGTCATGATTCCCGGCAAGCAGCAGAACCGGCATTTGGTTCGCAAGGATTTTAATCCGGTGGGCAAATTCACGCTGCTGTGTGGGATCCGGATCCCGGGTTTTAAACGCATCCCCGGCAAAGACCACCAGATCTGCTTCCTGCTCAAGAGCGCAGGAAACCACTTCATCGAGGCGGTTGAGGAAATCACGTACGCGGCTGGACGTACCGGAAACCGGGTCTATCTGTCCATAGTTTTCCATGCCGATATGCAGATCGGCAAAGTGCAGCACACGTACTGGTTCGGTCATTATTACTCCTGCAGCCCTAGTGTTCAGAACCGGCTTGAGGTCCCTTCCGGTGCACCCAGCGATCCAGGCCATCAGGCGTACGATATGTTTTCAACTTCTCCAGCAATTCCGCGGCATTCTTTCCACTCATAAGGAGTGTTCTGTGCTCATCATAGACAAAACCGTGCTGCCGGGAATGTTCGATCAAATCCAGCAGTGGATCATAATACCCCTGTACATTTAGAACACCGATGGGTTTTGTATGCAGTCCGATCTGCGACCAGGTGAGAATCTCGAATAACTCTTCATAGGTGCCAAAGCCACCAGGCAAGGCAACAAACGCATCCGCCATTTCCGCCATTTGTGCCTTGCGGGTGTGCATTGTATCCACCACTATCAGCTTTGTAAGGCCCTGGTGTCCCAGCTCAGGCGTATTGAATAATTCAGGAATGATCCCGATGACTTCGGCTCCTTCTGCCCGCATTGCATCAGCAATGGCTCCCATCATGCCCGTTTTTCCTCCGCCGAAAACGATTCCTGTCCCTTCACGCGCCAGCAGGTGTCCCAGCTCTGCAGCTGCCTCAGTATACACCGGGCTGATCGTGTCACTGGATCCTCCATAAATGCATATACGATGGAACGAATTATTGTCTTTTTCTGTTTTCAAAGTATTCACTCCAGAACCGACCTTAGCATGCCGGCAATCCCTTCAAGGTCCTGCTTTTCACGCTGTATCTGTCCGCTCCGTCTGAATCCGAATCCATCCCCCTCATACCTTGCGAGAACATGGAGATGAAGATGAAAGACTTCCTGCCCGGCAGCTGCGCCATCCGCCAACAGAAAATTAACCCCATCCGCTCTCAACTCAGAGCCGCGCAGCGCAGCGGCAATTCGCTGGCCGACAGTAAATATACGCGCACCACAGGCAGCTTCCAGCCCGGCCAGGTCCGGCGTATGCACATTGGGAATAACCAGGACATGCCCGGGATTGATCGGATGGATATCCATAAATGCAGTAACCAGGTCATCCTGATGGATATAAAATGCGTTCGCTTCTTTATGAACGATCTGGCAGAAAATGCAATCCTTATGCCTCATGGGGTTCCTCGCCGATTGAAGTACAATTGTCAGGCGCCTGGATAGTCAGTACAATAGTGCCCATTCTACCATGGCGCTGCACAGATTTTGGATCTATAAAACCAGCACAAACCACTTCAACAGGATAAAGAATATGTCAGAAATATTACCGATTCTAATATTGAATGCCAGACCAGCTGCCGGGAAAAGTGAAGTTATCCATTACCTGCAGAGTCTCAGTGATTCCAAGCGACAGGAAAACTTCCACCTCGGCCCGCTCTATATCCTGGATGACTTCCCGATCCTGTGGAGATGGTTTGAGCAGGATGACCTGCTGGGGCGCGTATTCAATCTGCCGCGCCTGTTCTCCGACAAAGATGGCTATTTTCTCCACCAGGAATACTGGCACCTGCTGATTGAACAGATGAATCTGATAGCAGATCAGCGGATGCGCGATTATGGGGAGAATGAGACCATTCTGATCGAGTTTTCCCGCGGCAGCGAACATGGCGGGTACCAGCAGGCCTACCAGCATCTCAGCCAGAAGATTCTAAAAAAGGCAGCCGCACTGTATATCAAGGTGTCATTCGAGGAATCCCTGAGGAAGAATCGCAGCCGGTTTAATCCGGATCGCCCGGACAGCATTCTGGAGCATGGGCTCTCCGATAAAAAACTAACTCAACTGTATAAAGATGATGACTGGGCAGACTTTTCCAGTGCTGATCCGGCTTATCTGCATGTAAAGAACCACCGTATCCCCTATGTGGTGTTTGATAATGAAAGAGACCTGACTACCGAACCCGGTCCAGAACTGGTCAAGCAGTTGAAATGGAACCTGGACACATTGTGGGAACACTGGCGTGCTAAAGGAGTATAATTAGCTCTTAATATTATGAACAAGGTGGCACTATGAGGCGCATTGCAGTTGTACTATTTATTCTGGCCGTTCTTGTGGGGAATGCAGTGCTTCCGGTTTCCGCAGATGAACCGGTTGTGCAGGCAATTCTTTTCTATTCCCCAACCTGCGGTCACTGTCACAAAGTCATCACAGAAGATCTTCCCCCGCTCTATGAAGCATACGGTGGTGTGGAGAATGTCCAGACCCTTACCAGTGTTCCAGCAGATGCTACTGAACTCGAAACAGAAAACTCTTACGGACCGGCGCTTGTGCTGATTAAAGGCGTGCAGCTGCAGGTGCTGTATGTGAATGTTGCCTGGCCGATTGGCCAGGAGCTCTATACACTCACAGGCGATATGTACAATGTGCCGGATGGTGTACCAAGACTGGTCGTTGGTGATACGGCCCTGGTCGGCTCAGTGGATATACCCGGACAATTTCCCGGTATCATCGAACTCGGTTTGCAGAACGGCGGGATCCCCTGGCCAGAATTAAACGGCCTGGATGCGGCTCTTGGAGAGCTGGAACTGCTGGTTGATGCTGCAGCGGAGACTACCGAAACCCCCGCTGAACAAACAGAAGCAGCAGCTTCAGATACCGAAGAATCCTCCGCGGCAGCATCCAATACTCCCACTGAGGAGGTAGAAGCAGCTCCCACAGAAAATGCATTCGCTGTCTTTGATGCCAGCGACCTGACTGTGATAGAACGCATTGAGCGCGATCTTGCAGGCAATCTGCTGTCTATTGCCACACTGCTGGCAATGGTGGCAAGTGTGATCTATGCAGCCCTTCATCTTGGAGGAAAATCTGTCAATCCCGAAACTTCCTGGAAACACTGGGCTGTTCCAATCCTGTCTGTGATCGGTATGGGTGTGGCCGGTTACCTGACCTTTATAGAGACAACCGGGACAGAAGCTGTATGTGGTCCGGTGGGGGACTGCAACACCGTAAACCAGAGTGAGTATGCCATCCTCTTCGGCTTCCTTCCGGTGGCATTGATGGGCTTGCTGGGCTACATCGGAATCCTGGCTGCCTGGTTCATGCACCATTTCGGCAAGGGGCAGATTGCTGATGCTGCACGGGTGGCGATCTTTGTTTTCGCCTCCTTCGGGACGCTGTTTTCCATCTACCTGACTTTCCTTGAGCCGTTCGTGATTGCGGCTACCTGTGCCTGGTGCCTCACATCGGCTGTTCTTATAACATTGCAGATGTTGATATCGCTCGAGCCGGCGAAAGCCAGCTGGCTGCGTTTTAAGAATCGTCTGCAGCAGGATTAACGAACAAAGAACTCCCGCAGGAAAATAACCAGCGGGAGTTTTCTTTTAAGAAATATCTGCCGAAAATGGAGAAAGCCCTACTTCTGATCGAGAAGCAGGTTCACATATTGAGCACGTTCATACGTGAATGGATCGTCTACTTCCTGCGCACTGAGCTTTCCGCGGAAATCTTCTATCTTCGAATAACCCCGCTCTTCCATCCAGGCCTCAAGATCATGCAGCATTGTAGACAGGTAGGGGATGCCCTGCCTGTACAGCACACTCGCAACCTGAACCACCGAGGCACCCGCCAGCAGCGCCCTGGCAGCATCTTTGCCCGTGTGTATGCCGGTGTTATGCGCAAGATCAAGCCTTAACGTATTGGACATCAATGCGACCCAGCGCAGCGGCAGCAGGCTCTCGTAGGGATTACTGTAGGTCATCTTACTGGTGACCGTTTCCTTGTCTGCATCAATATCCGGCTGGAGGAAACGGTTAAACAGTACCAGTCCCGATACCCCGAGCCCCTCCAGCTCACCGGCTACATTCATCAGAGAAGTAAAGTAGGGGCTGAGTTTTACAGAGACCGGTATCTTTACTTCATTGACGACCGCTTTCACCACGTCATACAGTGTCTTTTCGATATCCGCACCGCTCATCTTCGGATTCACGGCAACTGCATAGGGATTCAGCTCCAGTGCATCCACACCTGTCTCCTCGAGTTTATGGGCATATTTCACCCATGTTCCCGGAGAATAGGCGTTCAGGCTGGCGATGAGAGGGAAATCAACCGCTTCGCGTGTTTTCCTGATCCACATCAGGTGCTCTCCAGCATCACCAAATTCAATATTCGGGAAGTATGAGAGCGCTTCTGCAAAACTCTCACTTCCTACCGCCAGATCTTCTTCAAACTTCAGGGCTTCCTGAAGAATCTGTTCTTCAAAAAGCGAGCGGATTACCAGTGCACCGGCACCGGCCTTTTCTGCCTGCTGAATTCGATCGATTTGGCTTGATATGGATGATGCAGCTGCGATTATCGGTGTTTTCAGTTTTAATCCAAGATAGGTAGTCTCCAGATTTGACATGGTCTCCTCCATTAATGTGTGCTATGCTTACGTTGTTTAGATGACCTCAAGTGCAAAAAAGGTTCAAATACGTGACAGTTGTCCTTTGATTCCCATTAAGGTTATTCACTGTGCAATTCTTTGAAAGATGTCTAGACTTAATGGGTTGTATTAAGTGTACCCGATAAAATAAAACACCGTATTTTTATGGTGCGTGAAAATAGGAGAAGCTATGTCAGGAAAAATCCGTGAACGAAAACTGGTTCCCTATGATGGGAACTCGGCGGCAACCCATGTCGCCTACGCCTGCAGTGAGGTCATTGCAATCTATCCAATCACACCCTCTTCATCCATGGGTGAGATATCGGACGAGAAAGCAGCAGAGGGGCAGAAGAATATTTTCGGGACCGTCCCCCAGGTCACTGAGATGCAGTCGGAAGGTGGTGCGGCAGGTGCTGTGCATGGTGCTCTGACCACCGGCGCGCTGACCACCACTTTCACAGCCTCCCAGGGCCTGCTGCTGATGATCCCCAACATGTTCAAGATTGCTGGGGAACTCACTTCTTCGGTATTCCATATCGCCGCTCGTTCCGTTGCCGCACAGGCGCTGTCGATCTTCGGCGATCACTCTGACGTAATGGCAGCCCGTTCAACCGGCTGGGGGATGCTGGCTTCCTCAAATCCTCAGGAAATTATGGATCTGGCGATGATTGCACATGCAGCCACGCTTGAATCCCGCATTCCTTTCCTGCACTTTTTCGACGGGTTCCGCACATCGAGTGAAATTCAGAAAATCGAAGAACTCACCTACGACGATATCAGGGATATGATTGACGAGAAGCTGGTTTTTGAACACCGCCAGCGAGGTCTCTCTCCTGACCGCCCCTCCATCCGCGGCACCGCTCAAAACCCGGATGTGTTCTTCGCTGCCCGCGAAACAGTCAATAAATACTATCTCGCAACACCGGATATCGTCCAGAAGACGATGGACCGCTTTGCCGGAATCGTCGGGCGTCAGTACCACCTCTTTGATTACGTTGGCGCACCGGATGCCGAGCGCGTTGTTGTGCTGATGGGTTCCGGTGCCGACACCATGCATAAAGTGGTCGAGTATCTGACCGGTGAGGGCGAAAAAGTCGGCGTCCTGAAAGTGCGCCTGTACCGCCCCTTCGACAACAAATCCCTGCTGGCAGCTCTCCCGAAAACAGCAAAACGTATTGCTGTTCTTGACCGCACCAAGGAACCCGGTTCCGGTGGCGAACCCCTCTATCTCGATGTCCAGAACGCGATCAGTGAAGCTGTGGCCGGCGGTGAGATCGCCGCCGCAGATATGCCCATCGTGGTCGGCGGGCGCTTCGGCCTCGGCTCCAACGAGTTCACCCCCGGCATGGCCAAATCCGTGCTCGATAATCTCAAACACGACAAACCACGGAACCACTTCACGGTCGGTATCTTTGACGATGTCACAAATACCAGCCTCGCCTGGGACGAAGACTTCACCGCTGATACCGGCGAAGTGCATGAAGCCATGTTCTACGGCCTCGGTTCAGACGGTACCGTTGGCGCCAACAAGAACTCCATCAAGATTATCGGTAAGGCTACCGATTACTACGCACAGGGCTACTTCCAGTACGACTCCAAGAAGTCCGGCTCGATGACGATTTCACACCTGCGCTTCAGCCCCAAGCCGATCCGCAGTACCTATAACGTGCAGAAAGCCAACTTCCTGGCGGTGCACGCCTTCCCGTTCCTCGATCAGTTTGAGATTCTGAGCCACCTCAAGCAGGGTGGAACATTCCTGCTCAACAGCCCCTATGACAAGGATGAAGTGTGGGACCAGCTGCCCATGGAAGCGCAGCAAGCGCTGATCGACAAGGAAGCAAAGTTCTACGTGATTGACGGCTACTCGCTGGCGCGCTCTGTCGGCCTCGGCGGCCGCATCAATGTCATCATGCAAACCGCTTTCTTCAAGATCTCCGGGGTAATTCCCGAAGAGAAGGCGATGGACATGATTGAAGCCGCCGTCGAAGATACCTACGGCAGCAAAGGCATAAAAGTAGTTGAAATGAACGTCAAAGCTGCCCATCTCGCCCTGGAACGCATTGAAAAGGTCGAAGTGCCTGCTAAGGTAACCAGCAGTGAACACATCGAAGCCCCTGTCCCGTTTTCTGCGCCTGAGTTTGTGCAGAAGGTCACCGGAGAGATTATTGCCAAACGCGGCGAAAAGATCCCCGTATCCCTGCTGCCCAATGACGGCACCTATCCTTCCGGCACAACCAAGTATGAAAAACGCAACGTTGCAATCGACATCCCGGTTTGGGATCCGGAAATCTGCACGCAGTGCAACCAGTGTGCGTTTGTGTGTCCTCATGCGGCCATCCGAACCAGAGTCTATGACGAAAGCTATCTCAAGGACGCTCCGGTAGACTGGCAGTACGTGGAAGCCAAAGGCCGTGACCTTAAAGGCCTGTACTTCACCGTCCAGGTCGCTCCTGAAGACTGCACCGGCTGCGGTAACTGCGTCCACATCTGCCCTGCTGTTGCCAAAGACGAAGAGGGCAACAAGACCGATCATCGTGCGATTAATATGGAATTTCAGGCTCCGCTCCGGGAGAAAGAAGTAGTCAAGTGGGATTACTTCCTTTCCATTCCGGATGTCGATGAATCCCTCTTCAACCGCTGGACTCTCAAAGGCTCCCAGTTCCTGCCGGTTATGTTCGAATTCTCCGGCGCCTGCGGCGGCTGCGGCGAAACCCCTTATGTCAAACTTCTGACCCAGCTGTTCGGTGAGCGGATGTTGATCGCCAACGCCACCGGCTGCTCCTCAATCTACGGCGGCAACCTGCCCACCACGCCATACACCACCCGTGCAGATGGGCTCGGCCCAGCCTGGTCCAATTCGCTGTTTGAAGATAATGCCGAATTCGGAATGGGTATGCGTCTGACTGCTGATAAACTCAGTGAAGCAGCCTTTGAATACCTGAACCGCATTTCCTGGAACGGCAGCAGTGAACTGGTCGACTCAATCAAAAGCGCTGATCTAAGTACATCCGAAGCCATCGAAGAACAGCGCGCCAGAGTCGGCGAGCTGAAGGAAGTCCTCAAGAAGAAAAAAGGCAGTGACGCCCGCCATCTGGAATCGATTGTAGACTTTCTCGTTCCCAAATCCGTCTGGATCCTTGGTGGTGATGGATGGGCATACGACATCGGCTACGGCGGCCTCGATCACGTGCTCGCTTCCGGCCGCAATGTGAACGTCCTGGTCATGGACACCGGTGTTTACTCCAATACCGGTGGGCAGGCTTCCAAAGCCACCCCGCGGGCTGCTGTCGCCAAATTTGCGGCGGCCGGCAAGGATATGCCCAAGAAGGATCTCGGTGCAATCGCTATGACATACGGCAACATCTATGTTGCCCAGGTGGCTTATGGCGCCAATCCGGCCCAGCTGGTGAAAGCGTTCAAGGAAGCTGAAGAGTACGATGGGCCGTCACTGATCATTGCCTACAGTCACTGCATCAATCACGGTATTGACATGACCACCGCCACCGACCTTCACAAGGATGCGGTCGACAGCGGCTTCTGGCCCCTGTTCCGCTACAACCCTGATGCAGCTCCCGGCAAGAACCCGCTCTCACTGGATTCCAAAGCGCCCAAGGAAGATATTTCCGAGTTCATGTACAAGCAGAACCGCTTCCGCTTCCTGCGTGCCTCCCAACCTGAACGGGCAGAGAAACTACTCAAATCCATACGCGAGGATGTTGCTTCACGCTGGAAGTTTTACGAGCAGATGGCGAATCTGGATCTTTAATCAGAAACGATATACTTCACAACACACTTGCTTCCGGCGCCGTCCTGGCGCCGGATTTTTTTATCCCGTTCCAAGCGGCCAGAATATCGGCAGCACCAGTAACACGACAAAAAACAGTAGAATAGTCAGGGGCAGGCCCACCCGCAGGAAGTCCCTGAAAGTGTATCCACCGGGCCCCATCATCAGGATATTTACAGGATGCCCCAGCGGCGTAATAAATGCCATCGAAGTTGCCAGGGCAACTCCCATTGCAAGGGTGCGCGGGTCCACCCCTGCCTGTTGAGCGGTTTGAATAGCAATAGGAGCAATGACTGCCGAAACTGCAGCGCCTTTCATGGCCTGGGAAAGCAGCACGGTTACTACCAGCAAGCCCAACAGCAGTGCCTTTGGGCCAAACGGGCCTAAAATATTAATCAAAACATGTGCAAACAACGCGGTTGCCCCGGTTTTTGTCATTGCCAGCCCAAGCGGCAGCATCCCCGCTACAAGGAATACGATACGCCATTCGATCTTCCGGTACGCCTGCTCTAGCGACAGCACTTTCAGGACAACCATTGTCAGGGCTCCTGCCAGCATTACCTCCCCCACTGAAAAGATACCCAGCGAAGCCGTAAGAATCGTTACAAGAAAAATGGCGAGTGCGAGTATCTGCTTGCTGTTTATCCTGCGTACAGGTATTTCTTCTTTGGTGAGCACTATCATTTCTGGTGATAAATACAGCAGGGGCAGGCGATCGCGCGGCCCTTGCAGCAGCAGGGCATCCCCAAACGACAGTTTCAAATCCGTCAGTCCTGTCCGAATGACCCTCTCTCCATTCCACACTGCCAGTACAGTCATTCCAAAAGTCTCACGGAAACGGGTTTCTTTCAGGGTGCGGCCGATAAACTGTGACCGTGGAGAAAGCACTACCTCCAGAATTCTTATCGATGAAGTCTCCAGGTCACGTTCTTGATAGGCTGGTGTCGGCTCGATTTCGAGAAATGGCTCAACATCGAGTTTGCGGAACTCCTCAAGTTTGCCCTCCAGAAGTAAAACATCTCCTTCCTGCAGCACATACTCCGGAACCGGAGCCATCACCCTTTCTCCATCACGCTCAACAGCCATCACATTCAAGTTGTAGTAATCCCGCAGTGTGCTCTCTGCCAGGGTGCACTGCCCCAGCCGGGAACCTTCTGGAATACGGGCGCGAAAGAGCCGTGCTTGAAGGTGATAGGTACTCAGCAGGTCTTCATGGGCTTTCCGGAGCACTTCTTCCCGTTCATCTTTTTTTTCTATCGGAAGCAGCTTCCGCCCCCAGAACACCATATAGGCAATACCTGTAATAACAATCGGAAGTCCGACCGGCAGGAAATCCAACACACCGAACCCTTCGTAACCGCTGGCTTTCAGAATCCCACTGACCACGATATTGGTCGTGGTGAATAAGGTTGCCGCGCCACCCAACAGCGTAGCAAACGCCAGCGGGATCAAAAGCCGGGAGATCTTTATGCCCGATCTCCTTGCTACTGTGGATGATGCAGGCAGCAGAATGGAAGCAACTGCAATGTTATTCATAAACAGCGACATAAAAGCGGCTGTTGCCATCAAAGCTGCAATAAGGCGGATCTCGCTCGTCCCTGCCATACGGACAACCAGATCCCCCATCCTGTCAGCTACGCCTGTAACTTCAAGGCCATGTGCCAGCACAAAGATTGCCAGAATGGTGACAACAGCCGGATCAGAAAGGCCTGAGAATACTTCCTGCGGCATGAGTACGCGGCTGAGCCCAAGCGCAACCAGCACAAGCAGTGCCACAAGATCGACTGTAAAACGCTCGCTGAGAAATAGAACAACAGCAGCTGCCAGTATTATGAGGGTATACATCATATCCGGGTTCAATAGATCAGTCCGTTCTTTACAGTTTCTCGTTCAGAAAATATCCTGTGCCTGCAATCTCCAGCCTGGTCATCGTTTGGCATTGTCAGAACCAGGTTCTATATCTTTATAACAGAAAACGCAATGCATCAGACTCGAATACGTGGGCCTGTGTAAACAAAACAGCGTGATCCCGCCAGGTATCTTAGATCCTTGCAATCACCCGGGGCTCCGGTGGTGTTTAAGCCAGTATATCGACCCGGGCGACCTTCTGCAATGAAATAGTTGAAACGAGAACTGAAACAGCTGGCGGCCAGCACTGTATCCTGCGTATCCCTCCTGCCTGCAGGCGGCTCTTCACACACCCTCCGGGTAAGGTGTAACAACCAGGAAGCCTGCCCGTTTATATGGGTACTGTACAGAAGCCATTCATGCCCGTTCTACAAACGGCAGCGCAGCACAGGGGGGAAAATGTTTCTGGGGAATAGAACAATCCATTTGGCACAGGAAAGCTCATCGCACGCGTATACCGGGACGGATCCAGTGGACCATCTACTGGAAGAAGACTGGCTGCAGCAAACCACCTGCCAGTCTGAGCTGGACAGCTTGCGATTCCTGCCGAGTACGTGGCACCACACTCATACCACCTGATGCTGGGCAGCTTGCATGTCCAGCTGAACTATCTGCGCCGGCTGCAGGATTCTCCTTCAATGCTCACAGATGAAGGCGGATTCGAATTGGGGTAGACGGTCAGGGATTGCCCATCCGGCATTCGCATACAAGCAGGGTTGATATCTGAGGATTACTACCCGTAAGATTTTCGATCTGACGATTCGGTAAATTCTCATCTGGAAAAAAACCAACCCGGATCCAAACCCCTGGCAGATCTTTTCAATCAAACTGAAACAGATGATGGAGGCGTCAGGAAAGAGGGTCTCTTATTCCATTACTTGCCAACACAGATTTGACCTCAGAATACGTTGGCACATTGCGGCCGCCACCCAGTTTCTGCACCTTGGCTGCACCCACCGCATTGGCAAATAAAGCACAGGTTTCGAGAGAAAGCCCGGCTGTGAGTGCCCGCAGGAAGCCGGCAGCGAAGCTGTCACCAGCGGCTGTTGTGTCAACCACCGGTACCGAAAATCCCGTATGCCGAATCACCCGGCCGTCGTCACAGTAAATCTCACAGCCGTCTGCACCGAGTTTGAGCACAACCATTGTGATGCCAAGGCCAAACAGTGACTTTACCCCCTCTGGACCGACCACAGCCAGCTCTTCTTCATTCAGTATAAGAATATCCGTCAGGGAAAGAGCTTTCAGCTGCATCTGCAATGAAAGCCCTGCATACGCCGGCCCCGGATCGAAACTGCGCAGGACCTTCGCCTCCCCTGCAGTTTCCAGTGCACGTATCGTCAGCTCCGCCAGATGCTCCTCACTGAAGCTGTAACCGGATACAAACAGCCCGCCGGCGCGTCTCAGGGCTTCTTCGTGTGCTTCCCCGAAAGTCTGGTCTTCTCCTTCCCCGAATTTGCCGACGAACGCATGATCCCCTGTCTTGTCCACCAGCACAAGTGCACGCGTGGTACTCCCGGAAGGGAATACCAGTGAAAGATCCACACACTCAGCTCGTAAAATTGCGGCGGCCTCTCTGCCCCAGATATCCGTGCCAATTGTGCCCATTGCCATGGAAGGCGCGTTCAAGCGGGCTGCCAGAATCAGGAAATTTGCCGTACCACCAGCTTCGACGTAGAACGAATCCGCCAGTTTAAAATCACCGCTGTTCACTGGCAGCTCCGGAATGCTGACAACCACATCAGCCACCAGGTCTCCAATACCGATCAGCGGGGGTACTTCACCTGATCTTTTCATATACTGCGCTCCACAGCTATTTTAACCAACCCTTTCGCTGTTCCACGGAAATCGTAACGGCTGTTGACGGTTTCAAGGGTATGGATCCAGTCCTGAGGTATAGCTTTCACACCCTTCCATGTACCTGCAATGGCACATGCAATAGCGCCCACCGTATCCGCATCGCCGGAAACAGCTGCCGAATAGCGCGCACACTGTACCGGGTCACCTTCTGCGAGCGCCAGGATACCGAATGCCGTTGGTACTGTTTCGCTGGTTGCCAGTGTGCTGCCAATCAACTCAAACAGTGTAACGATTCGATCATAAACCGGCACAGCTCGCCGGGCAATCTCAACCGCCAGCTCAATACGCCGGGGCACACTCGCTCCCAGCCATATCCTGCCGGATTCGGCACCTTGTTCACCGCCATATACACCCGCCTCAAGGACGCTGTCCAGAGACGAACCGGGGGTCAGTGCGGCAGCGATTGCAGCTGCAGCAGCAGCTGCACCGGAAATCGCCACCTGTGTAAAATGAGTGGGGGTGCAGGCTGTCACAGCATCACGGATAGCATCATCAATACGGCCCGGATTGATCAAGCCTATGGGGGAAATCCGCATCGCTCCGCCATCTGTATCACCGTTAACGCCAGTGGTATGCGGGTCTGCTCCCTGTTTCAAAGCCTGGCAGGCTCTGCGTGTGCTTGGGCCGACATAGGGGTTTACATCGCCGTCAATAAAGTCGTACCAGCTTACAATAGCTCTGGCAGCCCCCTCCACAGTAATTCCACCCTCTTCAATAATGGAAGATGCAAGCGCCATCGCCTGTTCGGTATCATCCGTGATCTGTCCGGCTTTGAGGCCGTCGTGCGCCGGATGGCCTGGCGGGCCAGGAAGGAATGTTTCTATCCAGCCGCTGTAGTATTTCAGCGTATCCTGCGGCCTCAAATATGCCGGCATCGCAAACGCATCCCCCAGTGCCTGGCCGAATATTCCGCCCAGAATGTGCTCTGCAAGAAATTTCTCCTGATCCATCATGCGTCCATCTTCTCCTTTTCCTGGCTTCCAACTCCATTTTCTGAGTCTTCCAGGACAAACCAGCCATACTTTCGAGCTTCAGCCAGCAGTGCATTATCAGAACCATTCCGGACGAGAAAACCATGCCGGGCAAAAAGGAGCATCTCACAGTCTCCTGCACTGTCACCGAATGCCAGGAGGGGGTTTTTTACCCCCCGCTGCTGCAGCGCAGTCACCTTGCCGGAACCCCAGGGTGTATGCAGTTCTCCTTCACTTGTGTGGACACCGATCACCCGGGAGCGGTGAAACCCCATCTGATCGCCGACCACCTCGCAAACAGGCTGCGGGCTTGCCGAGACAATCCAGCCATCCGCACCGGCAGCCAGTAGTTTTTTGGCAAGTGCTTTCATACCCGGTTTATACCGTGCTCCATAGGCAGATTGATAAGCAGGCCCTTTCTGCCCGTTTTCCAACCTGATACGGATCCCGACCGGTCCACAATTAATTTTTAGAACCGCCTGTGTAACAACCCTTGCATCCTCTTCCTGCTGATCGATCCAGCAGGCTACAAAGGCATAGGCCTCTTCAAATCTGCTGTTTTCAAGCAGGGATCTATAGCGCTGGAAAGCCCGGGCAGCGTTCCCATGAAGCACAATCTCTTTCAACTGGTTTTGCTCAGAAGAACCAGGGTGCTGAGAGGAATCCTGCAAGAAGCCGCCCATGTGATCCTGCAGCAGATAGTGGTAAAAAACCGTCTCGCCGAGATCTCCTTCCAACAATGTTCCATCCAGATCAAAGATAACATCTTCTGATGGAAGTTCAGACCATGGAATTGGAAGCGTATCTGTATTCTGGATCATCCTTTGATCGCCCCACTCGTAATATTTTCAATTAATGATTTCCGGGCTGCAATGAACACCAGGATCATCGGAATGGTAGCCAATGTGGCTGCAGCCATCAGCAGCTGCCAATTGCCCATCCCCTCCAGGCTTTTAAAGTGGCTGATTCCCAGAGCCAGCGTACGCATCTCATCACGAGTGGTAATAACCAGCGGCCAGTAGTAGTCATTCCAGAAACCGATCATGGAGAACACAGAAAGGGTAACCACGGAAGGAATACACAGAGGCAGATACACCCTGATCATCCGCTGAATCAGGTTGGCACCGTCAATCTGCGCTGCATCATCCAGATCAGCCGGCACGGTCAGCATAAACTGGCGCAGGAGAAAGATTCCAAATGCTCCCCCCGCTCGGGGGATGATCAGGCCTGCATAGCTGTCGATCCAACCCAGATCGCTGACGATGAGATAGGATGGCAGCATCAGCACCTGCGGCGGGATCATCAAGGTCCCCAGAACCATGTAGAAGGCGATATCCTTTCCGTAGAAATCCAGCCGGGCAAATGCAAATGCACCAAGAAAGGAGACGGTTACCTCCAGCAGAACACCCACCCCGGTAACGATAATCGAATTGACCACATATCGGCTAAAAGATCCGGTCCGCAGCACTTCGAGATAATTTTCAGGATGCCACTCGCGGGGAAACAGCCTCATCTCAGGCGTGAAGATTTCACTGACGGGCTTGAAGGATGTCAATACCATCCACAAGTAGGGAAAGAGAATCAACAGAACAAACGCACCCAGGAACAGGTACAAAAGAAAATCCTCACTGAAGGTTCCTGAATAAGACCGTCGTTGCTCCATAGCACTCCCTGTCATTGATAGAAAACCTTGCGTTCACTGATGCGTGTCTGAATCAGCGCGACGGCAAGCACCAGCATAAAGACAACCCACGATGCCGCGCTGGCCAATCCTGCGTCAAAATAGCGGAAGCCCTGCTGATAGATAAAATACAGCAGCACGTTTGTGCTTCCCAGCGGACGGCCGCGGGTCATTATGGCAACCACACCAAAAACCCTGAACGAATTGATCATCAGCATGAATAATACGAAGAACAAGACCGGGCTCAACAGCGGCAGCGTAATTGAGCGGAAAATACGCATACGCCCTGCACCATCGACCTCTGCCGCCTCATAATAGGCCCGGGGGATATTGCGCAGGCCGGCGATCAGCAGAAGCGTATTAAAACCCAAGGACTGCCAGGAACCCATCACTGCCAGTGCCGGTATCGCCAGTTTGGGATCATTCAGCCACTGCGGCAAATCAGCTGCTGCAACCCCGAGAGCTGCGAGGCCCTCGTTCAAAGGCCCGATCTGCGGGTTAAAGATCAACGACCACACAACTGCGAGGACAGCTATGGAGGTAACAGAAGGGATAAAATAAAGCGATTGGAAAAAACCCTGCAGGTAGCGAATGCGGTTCAACCCAAGCGCCAGTGCCAGCGAAAGGATCAGGGTGAGCGGGATATAAATAAGGCCATATTCGAGCGTGCGCCACAGTGATGACCAGAACTCACTGCTTGCGCCGAAGAGGCGGATATAATTCTCCAGCCCGACAAACACCTGATTTGCACTGATCAGGTCCCAATCAAAAAAGCTCAGACGGAAAACATAGAGCGCGGGGTAATACGTAAACAACAGCAAAATGGCGAGCGCGGGTGCCAGCAAACTGTACGCAACCAGTGTGCGTTGCAGCTTGCGCTGCCGGGCCTTCTTCATCCGGTCTGAAAGTGTCAGTTTTTGTGTCTGTTGTGATTCAGTCATCGATTGCGGCTCTTCTTCAGTGTGGCGAGCATGTTGTTGTAGAGGCCTTCATGCAGGTTTTGGTAGCTTCCCATTTGCGCCGGACCCAGGTAGGGGTCATCCCCATGACAGTCGCTTCCGGATGTTGCCAGCAGGTGATAGCGAGCAGCAATTTCCTCATAGAAGTTGATTTCTATAGCTGTATGAACCGGAGTGCGGGTCTCAACGCCATCCAAGCCCCAGTCGGCATACAATCGGATCTGTTCCTCATTATGCCACCGGAAACCAAGCGTCCGCATGACCGCATCTGTCCGTCCGCCCGGATGCGCCAGCACTGCGATCCCGCCGGCCTGGTGGATCAGATCGATAGCCTCATGTACAGGCCATGGGGCAAGGTCTGCATAGGTTAAATTATGACGGTAAAGTTCATCCAGAAACGCCGGCATTAAGGCCTCCGGCCTGGTGGTATAAAGGTCCCGGGCAAGCCTGCGGACAAGCTGCATGGAATAGAATGTATGCAGAGAATCGGCTTCGAGATCTGTAAGGGAAAAGGAAGCACCCTGCCGTTGAAAAGCGGAAAGCAAACGGGCAGTGATCTCACGATCGACACTCTGAACGCGGGCGAGATGGTCCTGCAGCTGCTGGTTTACAGGATCAATAAAGTAGCCCAGCATATGCACAACTGTGCCTTGACAGGAAAGCGAAAGCTCAATACCCGGGACATAGGGAATACCTTCACAGGCCGCGGCAGCGCGCAAAACCTGCTCGGAGGATATAAAATCGTGATCCGTAATGGTGGCCGCCTCGTATTTCAGCTCCTTGACAAGCCGGATCCGATCCTCGATTGTGATATTCCCGTCAGAACAGTCTGTATGGCAATGCGCGTCAAACATGGCAGGACCCCGGGGTTGAAAAAGGATATTGGGAGAGAAAAACCTCTCCCAATATCCAACTGTAACATACTGCTACTCTGCTAATAATTCTACAATGGATTGATTGGCTTCGGCCAGAACCTCGTCTGCTGTGCCTGCGCCCAACATGACCTTCTCGATCGCTTCCATAAGGTACTGGTTGGCCTGCAGAGTCTGTGTACCAAACTGTGTGGGTGGAACAACGTTGTCAATCGCATCAATTGCGATCTGATAGTTATCAAACCCGCTGATAAAGTCCCCCATCGTTTCAAGCGAGGAGTTCCGTGTGGGCAGGTAACCGGAATTCATCGCCCACTCAGCATTCGCTTCCGGGCTGGTCAGATACAGCACCAGTTCAGCTGCAGCAGCACGTTCTGCATCAGAATTGCCAAACACATACAGAGAGTTACCCCCGGCAGGAATTTGAGCAGTTTCACCTTCAGCTGCCGGCCATGGCATCGCCCGCACCAGGGGGGCAATTTCCGCATAAATCAGCGTACCGTAACTTGAGGTTGCAAACATGGCAACCTGCTGAGCGCCAAAACTCTGCAGCGTTTCAAAGAAGTCGGCATTATACAGAATGGATCCGTCAGCCACACCGGTTCCCCAATCCGTCAGTGCAGCACTGGCGACGTCGGAATTCAGCTGGGGCCCTTCTTCCGTCAGGAAAGCGCCGCCATTTGAACGAACCGTTGTCTCGAAGATCCACGGATCATCGAGCGCGAAGGTGGCACCATAGATGCCCAGTTCTGTATTGATCGTCCGAGCAGCCTCCAGGAAGCCGGCCCAGGTGGTAGGTGGGTTATCAGGATCAAGGCCTGCCTGCTCAAACAGGTCGCTGTGGTAAAAAATCTCTGCCACCGATAGCGCAAGCGGGACACCGTAGGTTTCACCATCAAAGGTGGTTACAGCTGTAAGGGCGGGAAAGAAATCGCCCAGGTAGGCTTCAGCCTCATCACCGAGCAGTTCATTGTAAGAAGCCGCCAGGTCACTGCTGACAATGTATTCATCAAAACCAAAACCTATGCTTGCCACACCGGGCAGATTCTCGCCGGCAGCTGCACGCTGCAGTCCTTCGATAATGGCTGTGTAGGATTCGTAGGATTGACCGGTGACGATAATGTCCGGTTTCTCGGCATTGAATGATTCAATCTTTCCAGCCAGGAAATCCCCTGTCCAGGATCCTTCACCATAAGGATACCAGAACGCAATCTCCACAGGTTCTGAGGGAGCTTCCTCAACTTCTGCCGCTTCTTCCACAGCAGGAGCCTCTTCAACTTCCGGTGCGGCTTCTTCAACAGGAGCGGGTTCAACCGGTTCTTCAGTCGCCGGCGAACATGCAGCAACCAGTGCTGCAATCACGAGCATCATCAGGATGCTGCGCAGGGTGTTCTTCATGATCTTCTCTCCTTGGTGTAATTCTTCGCAGAGCATATTGTTCTGCTGATCTGATTTTTCATGCCATTCCGGTTTCAATATCAGTTTTTCCCCGCCGCCCCTCCTTTCAATTAACATTCCCTGATGCTTGTTCCCCTGAGCTATGCCTGTACGGTTGAATGGTTTATAGTTCTTAAACAGAGAATACAGCGATTTATGATTGAAGTCAATCAAAATATTACAAAATTCGTCACTATTTTCTGTTATTATAGTATTAAACGTTCTTAATGCGTCATTTCTTAGAAAGGAAGAGGGGAAATGTCAAAGAACCTGATCCCGGTCCAGCGACGGCAGCAAATCCTTGAGTACCTGCAGCAGCATCATACCGCGCGCTCCTCCGATCTGCGGGACATGTTTGAATCCTCGGAAGCCACCATCCGCAGAGACCTGGAGTGGCTGGAGAAACACGGCTATGTTGAGCGGACACACGGCGGAGCCATCCTCGTTCAGCGCATGCAGCACGAAGCGCTCTACAGTGCTAGCGCAAGAGCCTTCCCCGAGGAGAAACGACGGATTGGTATTCTTGCAGCATCCCTGGTCCAGAATGGTGAGACCATATTCCTCAACAATGGGACAACGACCACCGAAGTCCTGCTTGCCCTGCAGATGCGCCAGGATCTCGACCAGCTTACAGTATTCACCAACAACGTCAGCGCAGCGATCGCTGCGCAGGAATCGCCATTTGAGATCATCCTTCTTGGCGGCCATTTCAGGCCACGGTCCCACTCACTTGTCGGGCGCTTCGCTGCGGATGTACTGCGCCAGGTATTTGCCCACCGGGTCATTCTCGGTGCTGATGGAGTCGGTCTCCGGCATGGCTGTACGTCCCCCATCAGTCAGGAAGCGGAGATAGGGCGCCTGATGATCGAACGCTGCCTGGGCCCCACCATGATCGTAATAGATCACAGCAAATGGGGCGTGATCGCCCCCTACCAGGTAGCAACGATCGAACAGATTGACATTCTGGTGACCGACTCAAAACTCCCCGACGATTCCCATAAAGGGCTTGAAAAACTGGATATTGAACTGCTGGTCGCAGAAAACAGACAACGGTTGATACCCTGAAGGCCGGTGTAAATACCTGCGCTGCCCTGGGTTAGCCAGAGCTCCCTGACAAGCCCTGAGCTGCCCCGGGCTGACCGGGACTGGAACTTCTTCCTGTAACAATCCACAGGCTTTTACGTTTATATATACAACCACACAGGGTTACTGCGTTGGTATTCAATCAGCTGATTTCAAAAGGGACAGCCTTTCAGGGTGCCGGAGGGGGCATGGGAAAAGAAAGAACGATCCACACCCAGCAGGATATGAGCGAGAAACAAAGCGCGGAAGCGTCTTCTCTGGAGCAGCTTCTTGAAATTTCCAGATCAGAAGGAAAAGCCTTCCGCTCGGATCTGGACAGGCTTCTTTTCCTGCTGCGAGCCTGGAATATCGGCCAGAACGCTCTGCTGAATGCAAGCCTTCAAGGGCAGACGTCTATACTGAACCGTCTGGAACAATCTAACGATCCGGATCCCATCACCGACTGTCCCGGATTACAGATCGCCCGGCTTGCGGCGGTTCGAAACCAGAAACTCTCAAGCGGTCAGGAATTCGAGGTATCTGTCCACCATTAGGTCAAGGCTGAAGGCTTCCAGCGCCCGCTGTCTTGCGCCGGCGCGGAATACATCCTGATTCCCCAGCACTTCAACCGCTGCAGAAACCAGTCCTGAGATATTGGGAGGCTCCAATTTCCAGGGATCCGTACCGTAATCTGCCAGCCTGCCGGCGCTGCCCGGCACCAGTTCCGGCAGGGCACCCGTGTTGAAGGCCACCACAGGCAGGCCGCAGGCAAGCGCCTCAATCACACTGTTCGGGCATGCAGGATTGATGTCGGAGGAATAAAGCAAGTGGGCTGAGCGGTCAAGCTCCGGAACGTGCTCCGGCAATACCGGCCCGAGCCACTCCACCGGGACAGCGCTTCCACTCCAGCATGTCCGCAGGTCTGCGGAGGCGGCACCGGCGATCTGCAGTTCGACCCGGAGGTTGTGCTGGTGCCGAAGAGCATCCACCAGATCAAAGGCAGCATACAGGCCCGCCTCATAACCTCCGCCCAGGTTCCCTTCCACCACCAGGATGCGCTGTCGGTCTTGTGGACGGTCGTGGGTACCTTCTACTGTATACTGGTCCAGCGGAACAGCATTATGGATAACAGCTGCCGGTACTGGCGTTCTTCCATATTCTTGCTCCCACCAGCCATGAGCAAATGCACTCTGGTAGATCACACCAGAGGCGAAGTGCCCGCGGATTGTCCGCAGCAGCATGTTGGAGAATTCAGCTTTCAGGAAGTGGCGCAGCCCTGTCCGTGTACGGCGGTGGATCCAGTTCATTCCATTCAGCCGCTGGAAGATCGGAATCCCCAGCTGCTGCACTTCCCGCAGGGCGTTCAATCGGCGTGTGCCGCCGATAACCAGAACAGCATCATAAGGCCGGTCTTCAAGGCTGTAACAAACTTCTATACCACGCGTCTGTAGACCGGCCTCCAGGCGGCGTTGAAAAGCAGCCGGCCCGGCAAACCCACCCAGACGGGACACCAGAGATAGGCGTTTCAGAGGGGTCTTCATCGTTTAGTTTGCCAACAGTGCTTTCGTGATACGTTCAGCTGCATGACCGTCACCAAACGGGTTGATCGCTTTTGCCATCGAATTATAGGCCTCAGGGTCCTCAAGCAGTCGGCGCGTCTCACCCAAAATCATCACCGGGTCGGTACCGACCAGCCGGGCTGTCCCGGCCTTGACTGCTTCCGGGCGTTCCGTTTTTTCGCGCAGCACGAGCACCGGTTTGCCCAGTGCCGGAGCTTCCTCCTGCAGGCCGCCTGAATCCGTCAGTACAAGAACACTCCGCTTCATCAGATGAACCATCGAAAGGTAATCCAGCGGCTCAGTCAGCAGGATGTTGGGGACCGATCCCAGCTGTGCGTATGCCGGTTCGCGCACGTTAGGATTGAGATGCACCGGGTATACAAGCGTGAGCGTATCCGGATAAGTCTCGGCGATCTGGCGCAGTGCAGTGAGAATGTCCAGCAGTGGTTTACCGAAATTCTCACGCCGGTGAGCTGTCACCAGGATAACCCGCCGCTCCGGGTTTAGCCCGGCGAGGGGTCCGGAGTCAAAAGCGAACGGTCTTGCTGCAATTTCCTGCAGGGCATCGATCACTGTATTGCCGGTCACCAGGATGCTATCTTCCGGGACATTCTCCTTCAGCAGGTTGCGGCGAGCCCAATCGGTTGGTGCGAAGTGCAAATCTGCCACAGCGCCAGCAATACGTCGGTTAATCTCTTCAGGAAACGGCTGCCACTTATCACCGGTGCGCAGGCCGGCTTCTACGTGCCCGACCTTGATCTGATGGTAGTACGCACCCAAAGCGGCCGCCATGACTGTAGTGGTATCGCCCTGCACCAGCACCCAGTCCGGTTGAGCCTTCTCCAGAACAGGGTCGAGTCGTTCGAAAACCGCCGCCGTCAACCCTGCCAGTGTCTGATTCGGTTTCATCAGGTTCAGATCATAATCCGGGTGAATGGAAAAAAGAGCCAGTACCTGATCGAGCATTTCCCGATGCTGCGCTGTGACACAAACCTGTGAGTGGACGCTTTCCATCTGCTGCAGGCGAGCCACGACGGGAGCCATCTTCACTGCTTCCGGCCGGGTTCCGAAAATCGAAAGCACACGCAGCGGGCGATCAGCCATCGTTTTTCCCCTTCCCCAGTGTTTGAAGTTGAAAGCCGGCATCTTTCCATTCCGCGCCCCAGACACCGCGCGTATCAACAGCCAGCCGTCCGGGTAAAAGTCCCGCAATCAGGGCGGGATCCAGGCTGCGGAATTGTTCATGATCAACAAGCAGAACGAGCGCATCAGCGCCGGACAGAGCTTCTTCCAGGCTGACGGCCGGGGCCGCACCAGGGACAACTGCCTCAGGCTTGAAAGGCTCAAACGTACACACCCGGGCCCCGGCTTCGATCATCAGCTCAACAATCGTGATAGCAGGGCTTTCGCGCAGATCGTCCACATCCGGCTTATAAGACAAGCCGAGTGCGGCAATTTGTTTGCCGGCAAGCCCGCCCAGTGCTTTTTCCAGCAGCCCGACAACAAAAGCCGGCTGCGAATCATTGATTTCCCGTGCCTGTCGAATCAGTGGGGTGCACTTCGGGGCAGCCTCCACCAGGAACCACGGGTCAACGCTGATACAATGGCCGCCCACACCCGGACCTGCCTTGAGAATTTCAACCCGCGGGTGCAGGTTGGCCAGCCGGCGCGCTTCCCAGAAATTGATTCCGAATTCATGCGCCAGGCGGGCGAACTCGTTCGCTGCGGCGATATTGATATCGCGGTAGGTATTCTCCATCAATTTGACCATTTCGGCCGTGGTTGCATCAGTTAAAAGGATGTCACCACACACAAAGGTCCGGTACAATTCGGCTCCGGCTTCCGCGGAAGCGTGGTCGATTCCACCGATCACACGTGCATTCTCGATCAACTCCCTCAGGATCTGTCCTGGTAACACACGCTCTGGCGAATAGGCGAGATGGAAATCCCCCCCAGCTTTCAGCCCGCCGCGCTCAAGGATCGGGCGCACGAGATCTACGGTGGTGCGCGGCGGCGAGGTCGACTCCAGCACCACCAGGTTTCCCGGCGCCAGGTGCGGTGTGATCGCTTCGGTCGCCGAGATAACCGCTCTCATATCAGCGGTCTTATCATCACGGATCGGAGTAGGCACTGCGATTATGAAGGCATCCGCCTTCTCAGGTGTGTCGCTTACCTGCAGTGTCCCGGAACGGAATGCTGCCTGGACCCGCGTACGCAGTCCTGGCTCGTGGATGTGGATTTCTCCACTGCGCAGAACGCCGACAACTCTCTGGTCCACATCGACTCCGATTACACGCACACCATGTGTGGCAAAGGTGCTGGCCGTGGGAAGTCCGATGTAACCCAGTCCAAGCACACAGATTTTCTCGAAGTTCACCATTACCTCCTGGTGTGAATTGCGATCCTTATTATCCCACAAACATAGCGCAGGGTGAAAACCTCTACCACAGCCTGTTTGCCCTTCTGAAACCTTCCGTATACGCAGCATCGCTCAGGTTTTAATTCTCTCCTGCTCGTTGAATTTGCTGGAATTCAGATAGATGAACTGGCCGGGAGGAAAACACCGCGGGGAGAGGTGACATCCTCAAAGGAGACGTTGGATGCTTATCACAAGGGGGTATGATGAACGGCCCCATCTGACAGTGTTATTCAACAAGAACTGAAAAACCGGGGCTTTAGTGTACTGTTCAGTGAACCGGCAGAGGGCGAGCATACAGCCTGGCCGCGGGCCTCCCACGAGGTAGCACTAGCGGTGACCGACACCGGCTTTGCAGAAACCACAGAACTGGAGCGTTCCTTTCTCGGAACAGCAAGGCAGCCTGCCCGGCCTGAACCTGAAACCCGCAGGGCAGGTATTTCAATTGGAACCACGGCACGTGATGGCAGTTTTTTTAAGCGGTTTAATCAGGGTACAATAAGGTCGCAGAAAGAATATTTATGTTACACAAAACATGGGCAGTAAAACGTTAAAAAAAAACTACACCATAAGGAGCAAGCATGAAAGAGAAGATGGAACGTTTTCGACAGCTGATAGGTGAGATCAGCGATCTGGAAAACACAATGTCTGTGCTTGGATGGGACCAGCAGGTTAACATGCCGGAAAACGGTGCGGAAGCCCGGTCCATGCAGCTTGCCACACTGGCCGGCCTGGCTCACAGCAAATTCGTCGGTACCGAAATGGGGCAAACCCTGGAAGCGCTGAAACCTTTCCTGGCGGATCTACATCCGGATTCTGACGAATACTGCCTGATTTCCCGTACAGCAGAAGAATATGAGAAGCAGAAAAAAGTACCGACCTCTTTTGTAGCGGAATTTTCACGTGTGACCACCATGGGGCAGCAGGCCTGGGAAAAAGCCAAGTCGGCTTCGGATTTCAGTAAATTCCAGCCGAATCTGGAAAAGATCATCGAGATGCGCCGAGAGTATGCCGGCTTTTTTGCACCGTACGACCATGTGTATGATCCCCTGCTGGACGATTTTGAGCCGGGCTTGAAAGCCGCCGATGTCCGCCGGGTATTCGAAGAAATCAAACCCCAGCAGGTCGAACTGCTGCAGGCGATTGTGGACAAAGGCCCGGTCATTGATGATTCCCTGCTGTACCTGCATTATGACGAGGATAAACAGTGGAACTTTGGTGTCGATGTGATCGAAAAATTCGGCTTTGATTTTACCAGCGGCCGGCAGGATCGCTCCATACACCCCTTCACCACTGAGTTCGGCCACGGCGATGTTCGCATCACCACCCACTTTGACACAGAATTCCTCAGTATGGCACTCTTTGGCACCATGCATGAAGCAGGGCACGCCATGTATGAGCAGGGGGTGAGTAAGTCGCTCAGCCGGACGATGCTTCACCACGGCGCCTCCCTCGCCGTGCACGAATCCCAGTCCCGCATGTGGGAGAATCTGGTAGGACGCAGCTTGCCATTCTGGAAAGCTTTCTACCCCCGCCTGCAGGAACTTTTCCCTGAGAACCTTGGGAACGTGGGCCTCAATGCATTCTACAGGGCTGTCAACAAGGTGGAACCATCGCTGATCCGTATCTTCGCGGATGAGATGACCTACAACCTGCATATCATGCTGCGGTTCGATCTCGAGCTGGCCATGATGCAGGGCGATCTTGAGGCAGCTGATCTGCCGGAGGCCTGGAACAGCAAGATGCAGGAATATCTGGGGATCACGCCCCCGAACGATGCCAAAGGCGTTCTGCAGGACGTACACTGGTCAGGCGGAATGATTGGCTATTTCACCACGTATGCGCTGGGGAACCTGATCGCTTCCATGCTGTGGGAGAAGATCCTGGAAGACATTCCCAATCTGGAATCGGGTTTTGAAAAGGCAGAGTTTGCACCGCTCCTCGACTGGCTGCGGGAGAACGTGCACCGGCATGGTTCCAAGTATAAGCCGATGGACCTTGTGAAGAAGGTAACCGGGAAGGCCCTCACAGCCGAACCCTACATGCGTTACCTGCGCAGCAAATTTGGTGAGATTTACGATTTGTAGATTAAATCTCCAGCAACTACCCGGGGCGGGCCTTTGTGTCCGCCCTTTTTGCTTTCTGTGAAAAGTGTTTCATTTTCTGAGGTTTTTTTGCCCTCGTCGCCCCCCCCCATGTTTTTCCGAGGCGGGGTGTGCGGCGAATGCGCAGGGAATGGTCGTGACCATTCCCTGCCGCCAACCCCGGTGAGAGATATTCTGCTGCTTTGGTATTTACAGCATAAACCATAGAAAATGACGAACCCTCCTATACAACAGATGAAATTTTCCATGGCTTGCTTTTATGATATATAGGCAAGGGAGTTCCCTCACAAACTCGGGTTTTCAATCTCAGCTCGGGCTTTCTGCATTTATTAAATACCAGGTTATCAAAGCTCTCCTCGGGATGCTGTGTGTTGGCTGGGGGGCAGGTAACTGGTGGGGGTTTGCGTTTACCAGAGCATCCCACAAGAAAGTTAATCCCGGCAGAGACCCTTCGCAAGTTCAGGACGACAGAGATAGGGCTGTCCCGAATCCAACCCAACCCTTTTGCAGAAACCATTACAAATGCAGCGTATCAATCAGCGAAATCTGTATTCAATCTTCCTAATAGTGATTCAGTGTAATCTGTGGTTCAGCGTTATCAGCGTTTCTATACTACAATAACCCCTGAGGTATCAACATGGACTTCGGAATCACGCTTCCCTCCTACGGCCTTCAGGTCGACCCAGCCGCTATTCTCGACACCGCACTGGCTGCGGAAGAATACGGATTCCACTCGGCCTGGACTACGGACCACATCCTGCTCCCGGAACAGGACGCAGCGAATTTCCGCGTCCTGTATGAATCCATCACCACGTTGGCGTATATCGCCGGGCAGACAGACCGTCTCCGGCTCGGCATATCCAGTCTGGTGCTCCCCATGCGGGACCCGATCCTTACTGCCAGGCAGCTGGCTGCGCTGGATGTGCTCAGCGGCGGGAGAGCCATGCTGTGTGTCAGCGTCGGCTGGAGCGAAGGTGAATACCGGAATCTGGGACAGGATTTCACCAACCGCGGTGCCCGCCTCGATGAAGCAATTACAGTAATGCGGTTGCTGTGGAACTCATCAGGTGAGCCTGTTTCGTTTGTCGGAACCTTCTACCATTTTGAAAGAAGCATCTTTAACCCTGTACCCCTGCAAACCGGCGGGCCTGAACTCTGGATCGGTGGGAATTCCCGGGCAGCCAGAAAACGAGCCCTTCGCACCGGCGCTGTCTGGCACCCCAGCAGCCTCCACCTCGACGTCTTTCAATCAGGAGCGGCCGAATATCACGCCCTTTCAAAACCGGGCACACCTGTTGGTATCGCCCCCCGCCTGCGGGTGACTTTTGGCAAACAGGATCCAGCAGCACATCTTTCAGGCAGCCCTGAAGAAATTATCACCAGGCTGAAACAGTACCGGGAAGCGGGTTTGACTGCAGCCGTTCTGAGCTTCAACGCCTCCAGCCAGGCACAGCGTCGCAGCTTTATGAAGGATTTTATGAAAACCATACCACCAGCCTTCCGTGGAGCCTGACTTTGAAACGAATCACCCCCATCCTCCTGCTGCTCCTGCTGAGTGCCTGCGCCTCCGCTAATGCGGAACCTGCAGCCGATGTACCTTCCCTGAATACGCCTGCTGCTCCGATACTCACAGCCACCAGCACACCCACAGCCACACTCTCTCCAACTCCTGGCCCCCGCACTGAAGGGACAAGAGCAGTGGTGATACAGGAAAACGTTCCACCGCCCACACCCACCGCCATCACCCTGCCGCGCGCACTGCCTGATGCCCACACCCAAATCTTCCAGCCCGGGCCGGCCTCCTTTGTCACCAGCCCGTTCCGTATCATAGGCCGCAGCGGTCCCACCTGGAATAACAGAGTCGTTATCGACCTGGTTGGAGAAGATGGGCGACTGGTTTCCAGAACCTCCACATACCTGAACGCTCTTCCCGGCTATATCGGACCTTTTGCTGCCGAGGTGGAGTTTGAAATCGAGTCTGTTTCAGAACAGGCACGGCTGGAAGTATACACACACAGCAGGCGTGATGGCCAGGTATACCGGATGGCTTCTGTGGAGATTTTCCTGCTCAGCACAGGCCGCTCGTTGATTCATGCCGCGATAGATGGACCCGAGAGACTGGCTATCTTTTCCCCTCGTACGGATGCTGTTGTCTCCGGTGGAAGTGTCCAGGTGAATGGTGCCGGCTGGGTTGACTCAGATCTGCCGCTGATAATCGAAGTGTGCGACCGGATGGGGGATACCATCGCTTCCACTACAACCTTTATGGATTCCCCCGGTACCGGCCAGACCGGCGTTTTCTCTGCCGAGGTTTCCTATGCCGTTGAAGTCAGCCAGCCCGGGCGCATATTGGTCTACGAACAGAGCACTGACGTTCCCGGTTTTATTCACATTAGCGGTGTGGATGTGTGGCTGAAACCCTGACCGGATTAACGCACTGTCCTTCCACTGACCCGCAGCCAGGCCCTGGGCTTTCGAATACAACATCAGACGTTTTCCAATCGGGTATAAAAATGTGTCTGCGTTTGAAAGCACAAATATTCCACTATCTGAAATGTGGATAACTCCGTGCAAGCTGATTTTTTCTGGAGACAACCATGGTTATGCAGCAGAACGCCACCGACTGCCGCACTCATTGAGAAGATGCCAGTGTTGATCGTTTAATGAGATTCCTGTTTTTACTGGTCACCTCGTGGGACAGAAATCTCAAGATCTGATATGGGATAGGAGGAGCAGGGATGGATCCAGCCGTATTTCAGGTCTGCGGCGCGCCGTCCGTCTCTGCCTGGATGGATGTATACTTCTCCAGAAACCAGGTGCGAATGGCACCAACCACACTCTCCGGATCGGCAGCGGGAAGGAGGTGCCAAACCGGCTCTCTCCATGGTTACAAGCAGGGATTCTCCTGCCAGAGCTGCAAGATTGGCGGTAACTCCACCAATATGGACCTTAACATGAAAGGTCTGCCCGGCAGCTTCCAGGGGATAACCCGGGGCCTGTTCGATATGTACAGCACTTCCGTATACCTCACTCCTGATCCGTCTTTGCGGCAGATTTAACTGCGCCAGTTCGTTGAATACAAAATCATACATAACCTGCGGGCCACAGATAAAGAAGGTGCTGTTTTCTACATCAGCTGTTTTACGGATCAGATCTGCGGTGAGCAAACCCTGTTCGAATCCTTCCGCTTTTTCCCCGCTGCTTAGTACATGCACCACGCGGATATTTTCAGGAGCTTCTATTTCCAGGGCAGAAAGCTGGTCGTAGAACACAATGTCCTCCCGGCTGACGCTGCCGTAGAGGAGGAGGAGCAAGGCATCCATGCTTCCCGAGACAATTTCTTTTGCCATCGAGCAGAAAGGCGCGATCCCGGAGCCGCCGGCCAGCCCGACGATCCTGCGGCTGTCGCGCAGCGGTTCGTGATAAAAAAGGCCTGTTGGTTCAGAACTCACAATCCTGGTTCCGACATTCCAGTTTTCCCAGATCCGGGGTGTCAGGAAACCATTCTCGTTTTTCCTGATGGTGATCTCATAATATCCATCTGTACCGGCTGCCTCAAAAGGCGCGGAGGAGATGGAGTAGGGGCGGGTGATGGTGCTCCCGTTCACTTCAAGTTTCAGGCTGAGATACTGGCCGGCCCTGAAAGGGGCGAGACTGGACGTACCGGATTCGGAATCCGCAGTGAGTCTGAATGTACGTGTTGTCGGTGTTTCCTGGCGAACCTGGCTTACAATCAGGTTCTGCCGGGCTGGATGGAGCTGCCCTACAAGCTGGTTCAAAGGCGCAGCACCTCGGGAGAGAACTGGAGCGCTGGCGAAACGCTTTCGGCGGGCAGGAACCAATCGCCTGAAAGCCAGCAAATCCCGAATACGTCCCTTCACTTTTATCTTCATGAGCGCAAACCTCCTCCTTCACGGATGTCACGCAGGGTCAACAGCGCTGCAATCTGGCCTGAGAGATAGCTGCTGCTGTAGCCATGACAGCGGAAGGCAGATCCGCCGCAGAAATGCAATCCCTCAACATGCTGGTCTTCATCCATCATCATCATACGCGGCAGAAGGGAATCCCATGGCTCCGGTTCATACCCGTAGATTATGCCGTTATACGCTCCGGTGTAGCGGGCGAAGGTCTGTGGTGTGGCGACTGTAAATTCCTCGATATGCTCCCGGAGCCGGGTGCCGGTAGCCGCTTCAAGATCACGGATCAGCCCTTCAGCGATCCTGTTTTTGGCGCTGACATATTTATTGGGGGTGATATTCCAGGTTTCCGGCTGGAAGAGCGTTGTTATAGTCACGATGGAGGTTCCCGGCGGGGAGCAGTCAGGTACAGCGTTGTTAATACAGACCACAGCCTGCATTTTGGGTGTATCCAGAGTACTGAAGGATTCATACCCTGCTGTTGTATCCATGCTGCGGTAAACAAAGTAGCTGTATTCCTTCAATCCCAGTTCGTCCGGTGACGCATCCAGCCCCAGGTAAACAACAAAGGCACTCACTCCTTCCACTCGCGCATTGCACTCCTGCAGCGCTGCCCGTGGAACCTCCTCATTGGGATGGATGAGAAAGTTATAGACCAGGGTCGGTGAGACGTTGGCGATCACATGATTGGTCCTGATATGATCCCCTCTCGAGGTGACCACGCCTTCAACACGCCCATGCCTGACCAGGATTCTCTCCACCTGTGTGTTGTACAATACGCTGCCCTCCAGCTCCCGGATCCGCGCATCCAGAGCAAGAGAAATCTCATGTGAGGTCTGGCGAGGAATGACCGCTCCATACAAAAGGAATTTATACAGCATGGCTCCATAGATGGTGAAGCTGGCCCGGCTGGTGGGGGGCCCGAGATACGACCACTGCGCGTGCAGGATATGCCGGGCCCGTTCGGGAACGTTGAGGGCATCAGCAACCTGGTCAATCGTGTAGGGGGCGGTATTCAACAGGCTGGCGTATTTGGTAAGCAGGAGTTTTTTATCCGGCTGGCCGCGTGATTTGCCGACATAGGCAATTCCCTCGAGCAGTTCCCTGCACAGGTTCAGGTAATTGGTTACCGGTTCCCTGCTGCCCGGCACTTCACGCTCAAGGGCATCGATGAATGCGTCAACGCCGTAGGGCATCGTGACGTCGAGTTCCTGCCCCGGGTTGGTAATGATCAGGCGGAAACCCTCAGGCACTTCGGCCCAGTCCAGGAACACACCGAGTTCATCTTCAAAGAATTCGCGCACACTGCCCCGATTGGAAGGAGGCCCGACATCAGCAATCTGGTGCAGAGATGTTTCAAATTCGAACCGTCCGCGCCGGAAGCTGGTAGCAAATCCGCCCGGCAGGTTGTGCTGTTCCAGGAGAAGCACCTCATTCCCCATAGCAGCCATCTTGACCGCTGCTGTCAGACCGCCGTTTCCGGCACCGATAACGACGGTTTCAACTTCTCGCTTGACCTGCTGGTTCACTGCTCCTGTCATAGTCTTCTCCTTGAAGAGCCCCCCGGGAAAGGTAGTAGTGGTAGGAAGATGCCGGGCTGCGGGGTCTATGCAGATAGTGATAGGACAGCGGGACTCCGCTCCGGCAGCTTTCTACTAATTTAACCCAAAAAGCAGAGTTGCGGTACTGCCCAACACTGCACGGGACTGAGAGTGCCTGTTGAGGCAAAAGATGGGGATGGTATTAACCGGGGGCAAAAAACCCGGGCCGGGGATTGGCGGACACGACTATAAATCGGCTGTATAGCGGACCCCTCGTGAATGGACATTGTCCACTCATCCATCGGACAGCCCGCTCCTGTGTATGTGCAGAAGGGTCCTTTCACCTCTCCGCGCAGGGGTGGACCCACGTGTCCACCTATCCATCGGATGGCACGGTCCTGTGTATGTGCAGAAGGGTCCTTTCACCTCTCCGCGCAGGGGTCGACAC
>JAFGNH010000057.1 GCA_016927115.1 Anaerolineales bacterium
AAAGTATCCCTTTCTGTTTTAGTCTGGATGGAGGCTACCGGCAGTACACCAGGGTCGGACATGAGATTCTAAATGCTGATGCCGGCAATCACCTGATGCCTATACCGGAAAACCTCTCCTACGCCGGCAGTGCCCTCGTTGAGCCCTGGGCATGTGTCGAAGCAACCTACAGGATCCAGTACCGTTCACATATCCAGTGTGGAGGCCGGATGCTGGTTTTAGGTGCAAACAGCCGGAATGGCATGACAACCGGAAACTTTCTTCGCGGGAATTTCAAACCTGCTGAAGTGGTCGTCTCCAGCATCCCTGTGGATCTTTATCAGGAAATCCAGGAACTCTGCAGACAATCAGATATCTCCTTTCAGGAAACAAGCAGCGAAACTGTCCTCCAATCGGATTTGCAGTTTGACGATGTTTTTCTTCTGGACGATGCGATCAGACTGCTGAAGGATATCAACGCACTGCTGGCAAAGAACGCAGTTGTTGCTCTCTGCCAGCAGTCGCCCTCCAGCCGGATGGCTGATGTGGATCTTGGTCGCATCCATTATGATGCAGTCCAGTATACAGGCACAGACAGCCTTGATCTTTCCGAAGCCTATTCATATCTGCCCACACGCTCCGCGCTGAAATCCAGAGGTAGAACCTTGATACTCGGTGCCGGAGGTCCGATGGGCCGGATGAATCTGCAGCGGGCCATCCAGACTCCGGATGGTCCTGTTGAAATCCTTGCTTCGGAGTGCAACCCGAACAGACTCAATCAGCTCGAAATAACGTTCAAATCGATGGCTGAGCAAGAAGGTGTAATACTCAGCCCTGTCAATCCCGGCGACAAAACAGGCTGGTATGAAGAAGAAATGCAGCGGATCCTTTCACTTGGAGGGTTCGATGATATCCGCCTGATGGCTGTCAGCCCGGAATTGCTGCAGAATATTCTGCCATACTGTGCAAACCATGGGATCGTGGATATCTTTGCCGGCCTTAAACGTGGAACAACTGCAGCCATCCCGGCTGACCTGATTTGCGGCCCCTCTCAGGTGCGCCTTATCGGGCACAGCGGCCTCAAACATGCTGACGAACAGGCGGTCCTGCAGAAATCCACAGACCGGACGCTCACACTGGAACAATCCGTTGCAGCGATCGGCGGCCTGCTGCAGATTCCGGAGGCGATAGAAGCCCTGGAAAATTCCACCTTCCCCGGGAAGATCCTGATTTACCCGCATGTGCGCTCCTTCCCTCTTACCGGTTTACCTGGCCTTAAGGATACTGCGGCTGAAGTCTATGCCGCTCTTGGGAAAGCCGAAACCTGGACCCAGCAGGCCGAGCGTGTCTTTCTGGATATGTACCTTGATGGATAAACCGGTATCGACCAACTTTATCCAGCAGAATCAGGCCCGATAATCGATTGAAACAATCAGAACATGAGGGAATTTATGGAAACAATGTACCGGGAAGAGCGGCTCCGACAGATCCTCCAGATACTGCGAACACAGAAAACGGTGCACGTGAAAGACCTTGCGGAACGTTTTTCACGCAGCACATCCTCTATCCGGCTCGATCTGACCGAGCTTGAACAGCGCGGATTGGTCATACGCACCCACGGTGGTGCAATCCTGGCAGAAGGGGTTGAGGAAGGATTGGTATGGGATAAACAACTCCTCCAGCAGCGGCTCCTGCAAAACGAGAAGGCAAAGCAGCGTATCGGTAAATCAGCGGCGGATCTCATTCAAGATGGCGATTCGGTTTTGATCGACGGGGGCAGCACAACCTACTTTGCAGCCAGAGCCCTTTCACGAAAATCAGATCTGACTATCATCACAACGTCCGTGCTCCTTTTCCCTGTCCTGAACTCTAATCCGGAAAACCGCATAATCCTGACCGGGGGCATGTTCCATAGTGAATATATGGACCTGGTAGGCGATATTTCCATGGACTCCATCCGCCGATTCAGCCCCGATCATACGATCATCGGTGTCGATGGCATTTCGCTCACCTCAGGACTGACTTCAACTGAACCCTCCATTGCACCTCTCAAACGAGAAATGATCGCCAGAAGCAAGGATCTGATCATCACAGCTGATTCATCTAAATTTGGCAAGATCTGCCTCACCCATGTGGCTGATGTCTCCCCGGAAATGACCCTTCTGACAGACACAGCACTTTCAGAGGAGATTTTGGATACCTTCCTGCAAAATGGGCTGAATCTGCTGATGGTTTAGATCAAACGAACAGAAAAGGAAGTGCCGAAATCACTCCCGACAAACTCACGCTGATGCTGCAGGTTAGACAGCATAGAAAAGGTAACAATGAACAAGGATGTTGTAAAAGTACTGAAGGATGAAAAATTGAAACGCACACAGCACCCGTACTGGATCCGGGATTCGATTCAGGAAATCCCAAACATGCTCTCTGCATGCCGCGGGAAGGAGTTGGTGGACGCCGTCGCAAAAGCAGCCGCGGTGTGTACTGAAAAGAAACTGGAAGCAATACACCTGCTGGGGCGCGGGTCTTCCTACTTTCTGACACTGGCCGGCAAACCACTGCTCCAGCAGTTAACTGGAATTCCAACCCATGCATCAGTTACCAATGTATTTTCAGCTTATGAAATGGACGGAATCAACCACCGGAGCCTGGTAATCCTTCATTCCCACTCGGGGAAAACGGAGGAAGACCTGAACATTATGCGCCGGGCGAAGGAACTTGGCGCAACCACTATGGCCATTACAGATTACGCTGATTCACCGCTGGCACAGATCGCGGATATTATACTCGTCGGACCGGGCGGCGCGAAGGTTGAGCTGCCTGCCACACGCAGTTACGCCACAACGCTTTACCTTCTGCACAGTTTCTCAATCGTACTGGCAAAGAGCCTCAAGTCAAACACCGATACCGGTATCTATATTAAAGCCATGGCAGCACTGCCGGCACAAATAGCCAGGATGATGGACGCTGCAGAAAACATCTGCAGCAAGGCAGTCCGGCAGCTTGCCGACAGTTCCTCCTATATCGTCATCGGGTATGGGCCAAACTTTTCAACAGCAGATGAAGCTGCCCTTTCCATCAGCCAATCAGCCGCTGTACCCGCCTTCTCCTTCGAACTGGAAAACTTCATCCACGGCCCCATCCAGGCACTTACACCCACACAGACCGTTATCTGCATCGCACCCGAGGGTGCTTTGCAGGAGCGGATGCTCCGAACGCTGCAGGCTGCCCGAACAATCGGATCGAGAACGGTCCTCCTCACACCGGAAGATCACACCGGCCTGCCGGATTCAGATGTGCGTATCGACCTGCCAGCCGGCATCCCGGAACTGATTTCCCCACTTACCACTATGGTTCCACTGTGGCAGTTCGCCTATCAACTGGCACTCCTCGGTGGCGGGAGTCATCCGGATCGGCTGGCAATGGACCGGCCGGAGTTCCAGGAAGCATTCACCTACCTGCTCTGACAGACCTTTTCACATCCAAGGCCAGAGCGGCTGTCCATGAACGATCCAGCCCACCATAGACAGCCATTTTTCTTATCCTTTCAAGATTACTCTATACCTGGCTGATTTCTGGACTGATTAACCTTCCAGCGGCACACTGAAGATGATCCAATGGTTCCTCTGCCTCTTCAACAACCTGATTTCTTCCATTTGCAGGGCGGGAATCACTACCGGGACAGGCTGACGGGCCTGTCCCGGTTTTGGAGGGAAAAAAGGAATCTCAGTCGAGTTCTGAAACTGCCTCCTCGACACTGCTTCCTTCATGCACAATTTTACGAACTGCTCTCAGCATTGCCGCCGGATTCTCATGCTGCCAGACGTTACGGCCTACAGCAACCCCCTTCCCACCAGCGTCTAAAACAGCTTTAAGCTGAACAAGGAAATCCCGCTCAGTTTTCGCCTTCGGACCCCCAGACATCAGCACCGGTACCGGACAGCAGCGCACAACATCGGCGAAGCTTTCCTGGTCACCGGTGTAATACGTCTTAACTACATCCGCGCCCAACTCAGCTGCAATACGCGCAGCATGTTTGACCCGATCAACATCATATGGATTCCCACCCGCCGGATACATGATCGCCATCAACGGCATCCCCAGTTCATCACAGCGAATAGCTGCGGAAGCGAGGCAGGTTGTCATTTCAGTCGTATATTCTGGCCCGATCAGTACGTGCATCGACACACCGCTCGCCCCCATAGATACTGCCCCGTCCACTGTATCCGCCAGGACAAAACGGTCTGGTTCCGGGCCGCGGGTATTGGCCGTGTCCAGTGCCAGAAGGAACGGGATCCGCTCTCGTACCAGGATCGGATACACAACCTTGACCACCCCCCGCGGTATGAATACCAGATCCGGATGACCCCCTGCAGCCGCTTCCAGAGTCCGGCGGGGATCCTCCAAACCTATTACAGGGCCTAGTGGCGCACCATGGTCCATTGCAAGGGCAACCATATTCCCTGACTCTCGATCAAACAACTGCCCCAGCCGCACTGCTTTACCAATCATAGACATCTTCCACACTCCATCAATACCCGGACAGATCCAGGATCAGAGATCCCGCTGCCCTGTAAATTTAACATCGCTGCCCATCAACAGATCCATGGCATTCTGGAAACGGGGCTGATCCATACTCAACCGGTCCGGATTCCTGCCGGTCTTCAGGGCGAACCGGTACCCCATCTGCCATAAGGGGGAAATCGCAAGCAGCGGCGAAAGCAGGTCCAGCGTCTTCGGAAGACAGATCGCCGTATCCGCTTCCCCCAACCCTCCCAGGCCTTCCGGCCCGATGGCTAGCGACCTGGCCCCAAGGACGCGTACAGCCCGGATCACATCCAGCATGCGCTGCTGGCGCGGGCTTTCGGAAGCAATCACCACCACGCCCATATCCTGGCTCAGCGTCTGGATAGGGCCATGCAGCCACTCTTCCAGGATGAATCCCTGAGCTTGAGCATCCAGCGACTGACTGAAACCCAGTGCGCCTTCATGCGCAGTTGCGATATTGGGCCCGGATCCGAGAAACACAAAATACCTGCAGGGCAGAAAGGTATCTATGAGCATTTGTATGGTCTCTTCTGTACCAGCAATAACCTGCTTGAGCTGCTCCGGAAGCCTGCGAGCTGCCTTTAAAAATTCCGGGGAACCTTCCCCTGCAGCCCCAACACAACTCGCCTCAGCAGCCAGCAGCATCATCCGCAGGACTGCGCTGCTGTACGTCCGGGTTGCAGGCAGCTCCGGTTTTGGCCCCCCAGGGCCAATCAGCACTTCGTCAACCAGGCCTGCCAACCGGGAATCCGGCACATCCGTCACACCGATCGTCAGAACGCCCTGCTGCTGTGCCATCCGAACTATTGGTTCATCTCCCACTGTCCCACCGGAATGCGAGATAAACAACCAGGCATCATGCCTGTTCAGGTTCAGGGGTGGATATGCGCCTAGTTCACTCGTAATCCCCACCTGAACCGGCATATGCGCCAGCTGGCGAAAGGCATACCCGCTGGCGAGAGCTGCATAGTAGGATGAACCTGTACCGCTGAGGATCACCCGCTCCACACCCCTTTGCTCTATCTTTCGTGCAACCTGCTGGATCTGATCCCAAACAGATCCGCTCAAACAGGCTTCCAGCGCTTCCGGTGTATGGATAATCGACTCATACAGATAGAATGGGTGGCCTGTACGTAATACATGTTTCCGTGCTTCACTCATCGGTTGTCCTCCCCAATTATGGTGCTGAGTTCTCCGGATCCCTCTACAGCCTGCAGGATTCGGGTCCTCTGTTCCAGAACATCAGAAAATGTTTCAAAAGACAGGTATGGAATCTTTTCCTGCTGGCAGAATATCCGCAGTTTCCGTCTGGCAATCACAAGATCAGCCGCTGGTGCAGCACAGCGATCTGAACTTCCATCACCAATAAAGATTACTTTCTGTCCTTCGTGTTGAAAATCCAGAATTACATTGCGCTTGCACACAGCAAAACGATCTCCACAGAGCGGACAGCTGGTATCAAGATACGGATAGGAAAAAACAGCTTTCTCTCCTTCGAATTGAAGCTGATTGGCAAATACGGGCAGGTTTTCCAGGCCGACATTTGCGAGCACCGCCCGGATATACCAATCGAGTCCATCACTGAGAATTCCTACCTTAACGCCCTTTTCAAAACACCAGGAGACAAATGCCGGGAAATCCGGGTCGATCTCCATTCCAGCCATTTCAGCCTCAAGGGTTCCTCTGGAGACATGAAAGGTATCCCAGCCGGATTCGAGCACACCCTGGCTGCGGATCTCACCGCGTTTATATTGCTCAAAAAGCTCATACGCATCACTTCCGCCGAACTTCAATAATAGATCTTCGTACACATCCCCCCGATAGATCGTTCCATCGAAATCACACAATATCACTGCCTTCATCGACCCTCACCTTTCACCGCTTCACAGATCACCAGTTTCCACGCCTTACTTTGATATTTTTCACCAGCTCGAGCACACGACTCCTCTCGACCACAGCTGTCCCTTCCAGTTCGCAGCTGGCACTGCCGGCGGCTACGCCCAGTGGCAGTATTTCTTCCGGCGGTGTAATTTCAAGCTCGGCCCAGATCAGTGCAGAAAGCATGGCATCCCCGGCACCAACTGTATTACGCACCTGCACATGCGGGGCACCGGCCTGAAACCAGCCTTCCTCAGAACCAAGCCAGGCGCCTTCCCGTCCTCCACTGATAATAGCCCGATGAATACCTGAGGATTTCAGCTTCGCCAGCGCCGAGATAACATCGGTTTCTGATTCCAGCTTTGTTTCAATAACCTGACCCGCCTCTTCCATGTTAATTCGCAGCACATCCGGCTTGGTTTCCAGCGCTTCAGCCAGAGGTGCGCCACTTGTATCCAGATAGCTTATTCCTCCCTCAGACCGGACAGTCCTGATCAGATGGGCATAATAATCGGTGGGCAATCCCGGCGGAAGACTGCCGGAAAATACCCAGCGATCACCTGGTTGTGTGTTTGCCGTCACCAGCTCTAGCATCTTTTCCGCTTCCAGCTCTGAAACCTGCGGGCCTGTTTCATTCAACTTGGTCATCCTGAGAGAATCAGCCTCCAGGACGGTAAGATTGCTGCGCGTCTCTTCTTCCACCCAGACCGGCAGCAGATGGAACCCCAGCCGGGTCAACTCACTGACCATAGCCTCACCGGTCCTGCCTCCGAAGAAACCGCAAATCGTACTGCTGACGCCCAGCTGTTGCAGATTTCGCGACACATTGATCCCCTTCCCGCCAGGATCACGACTCGTGATCCTGCCGCGGTGATAGGTACCAGGCTGCAAGCTGCTGATTTCGTAGGTACGATCAAGCGAGGGATTCAGGGTGAGTGTAAATATTCGAGTCATACTATCCCTTCTATGCAGAAAGGAGGCAGGCTTTATCCCCTTTTCAGATAAAGCCTGCTCCATCTCACAGTCAACTTTCAAATGTCTCCCATCGATCTTCCATTGCATCCATCACCAGCGGAAGGGTTGTATACGTCATCGCATCCAAAGGCAGCCGCCCTGGCTCGAACGGGCCCAGACGCCGCAGGTAGTTTGCGACACGGTTGCACTCTGCACGCGCTTCGTCATAGGCCGGGTCGTCAAACAGATCGCGCGGGCCAACCAACCGGCCTTCAGCCAGCTGGAATCCGAGCGCAACCACTCGCGGCGGACCATCATTTCTGCTTGGATTGCTCTCACGCTGCGCTACCGGCATCAGCGGCCCGAAGTGCGCACCTCGCTCCCAACCTTCCACCAGATGCGGCGCGGCAAACGGTTCCATGAGCTCACCAAGCGCCGGGAACTGTGATTGCGCCCGCAGGATGCAGACAGGATCTTCCTTACCTACATGCTGGCCGCGCTCCAGGTTCAACAAATCAGTCGAGGAGATCGCCACCAGTTCACCCCGGCGTGTCCACACAGACCTGACAACAAAGCGTCCCGCCGTGCCGATCAGCGCCAGCAAATCGTACAGATCCTCCGGGCATGTGAGCCAGATATGACGGTTCTGGCGTATATCGAGAACTTCAAAGCGAAAACCTTCATGCAGATTGGGCTTGATCACCAGCCCTATCGTGTTGAAAGGATCGGCAAACGCCTTATACAACGGGAAATTCCAGCCCCCTGGACTGGTCTTATCAGCCATCCAGATAACCACGGTCTCGTTCTTCCGTTCTTCGAAACTCATTTCCGCAAGGCTGGGGCCCATCCCGCGGATAGAACCCTGAAAATCTGTGCTCAGAAAATCCTGCCCCACACCACACAACTTGAGCTCACTTGCTCGATCCGCTGCTTTCGTGAATGTGTTCCAGGCAACCTGATGGACTTCCACATTATCCACTCCCCGGGTATGGGTCATAATAAGCTGCAGATCATCCCCCACCCATGCGATATGGTAGTCCACCAATACACCTTCCTGGACAGCTTCAGCCAGTGAGGTTTGCGCAATATCCACCAAATCAGGATGGATCCCTGAATGACCGGCAAGTCCGCCAACATCTGCCTTAATCACACTGATCGTTACTTCCTTTGCCATAACACATACTCCTCCAATTAAGTTCGTTTCAAACCTGATTACTTCCACCAAGAAGCCGGATCTGCTGGCGCGCTTCGGCTCGCACAGCCTCACGTGCTGCGGCTGTCAACGGACGAAAGTGAATTTCGTTGGGATGAGCAGCCAGTTCTTTACGCAGAGTCTCGGTAAAACGCTTGTCAAAACAGGCAGCCATATTGACCTTGCATACTCCAAACCCGATTGCTTCCTGAATACTTTCCAGCCGGATGCCCGACGCTCCGTGCAGCACAAACGGAACCGATACACGGTGTCTCAGTTCAGCCAATAGATCCAGATCAAGATCGATCGTCCGCTGGCGCATGCCGCGCATGCTCCCCAGGGCTACAGGCACCAGGTCCACGCCTGTTACAGCCACAAACTCTTCCAGCTGCCCGGGGTGCGTCTTGTTAGCTTCGACTTCTTCTGCCGAAGGATTTTCTTTTGAATCCGGTACAAACCCGAGCCCGGCTTCTGCCTCAAGACCGGCTGCATGTGCCAATGCGCACACAGCTTTCGATTTCGCCAGATTCTCTTCGTAAGGAAGCATGGCTGCGTCAATCCCAAGGCATATCACGCCTGCTTTCAGGGCTTGCACATTTTGCACATAGTTCATTCCATGATCCAGATGAACTACAACGGGCACAACTGCCCGAGTACCTTCAAAACGCGCCAGTGCAGCAGCCGTCTCCATCCCGGCATATGAAATTGCGCTCTGGCTTATCTGAAGAATGACAGGAGCCCGCTCGTCTTCAGCTGCCCGCACAAATGCCTGAATCATTTCCAGATTGTCGGCATTAAACGCGCCTACAGCGTATTTACCTTTCATCGCATTCCGCAAAACGTTTCCCATTGTCACCAGCGGCATGGTCTCCTCCTTATCCTTTTCCCGGGGATGAAATAAACAGGGTCAGCAGTTGAGAAGCCTTCACCGCTGGCAGTTTCCAGCCATCTGTTACCCTCTCCAGCGCCTTCTCTTCCAGGTTCTCTTCCTTTAAGTTAACCAGGAACACATCTCCATACTCTGGAGGGCAGCGGAACACCCCCGCCTCGATTGGTTGCGGCCCCGCGTTGTACAAGCGCACAATGATCCCATCCCTCCACTCCGCCTGCTTCAGACAGGAGGGAACCAAACACTGCGGCTCCAGGCTGAACAACACCTCCCGGCCAGGCCGTTCACCGTCATGCCGGTTGGACTGCACCACCTGGCAGGGTGTGGTGAACTGTGCCGCCTGATGCCCTACCGTGCGGTAATCTCCCGCATGCGGGTATACTGCATATTCGAAGGTTAAAGTGGTCAACAGATTGCTGTCCGGTGTTGGAACTGTAAGGCCTGAGGCCCGACCGGGCCGGATTACTAGGTCAGGCCGGCCCATCGCCCCCACACAGCGAAGCAGAGTCAGTGCCAGGGTATCCTGTTCGCCCTCCAGCACTTCATATTCAGTCAGGTCACGATTGAGAACAGCCAGCCCCTTGCTTCCATTATTCAGGTCAACAAATGTCTGGTGCGGATAGATCGCCAGCGGTGCTTCCACCCAGCCTTCTTCTTCCCAAATATCCATTTCCACCCTGCGGTTCGGGCGTTCAATCACACCGAACTGCTCCTCCGCAAAGGATTTACCCGTCTGGACACCTGTGGGAAACAGCACTCGCAATCGGTGGTCACAGGACTGGTTGGTAACCTCTGTCTTTATGCGGACGAACCGTTCTCCTGCAGCCAGGGAAATACGGCTGGTTATCTGCAGTGGTTTTCTGATCCCGGCGCGGCTTTTCCCATCGGTGCTCAAACCATCAGGGACCGACATTTCCAGTGTGACCTTCCAGCCGGCCCACAATGGCCCGGTGGCAAGTGTGTTGACCACTGCCGTCTCGCCGCGGCTTGAAAAATATAAATCGTTGACGGGCGGCGAGTAGTTATAGCTGTCACCAGCATCACCGCTGTCTTCGAATACATGCAGTCCCTGGTAAGACTGGTTTTGCTGTTTATCCAGCACGTCGAAACTCCCATTTCCCTGAAGTGTGACGCGCAGATGTTCGTTTTCCAAAACCATATCCTGCAAACTCACACCTTTTGCGGAAGCGGGGTATGGTTCTCCTTCCTGCAGATAGCATGTTTGCCAGCCCGCGCCTGTCGCTTCCCTTGCGGGGAAACACAGCCGGACTCTGTTCATCCGGATGCCCTCCGCCTCATCGGATATCGGCACATAGCCGCTTTGGTCGTAGTAGATTTCAGGATTGTCCGGCCGCTGGCCAACCGCTTCGAGCAGATCATCATCAGTCTTCTGGCCGCTCATGGCCGCGACAGAGGGATCGAATCCCATCCGTACAGGTTTGCTTTCCAGGATCTGGTATGGGACTGGATTCCCCTGCTCGTCACACAGACGAAACGTATCAAGCCGGGTAAGAACCTGTGCCTCAATAAGGTCCTGGCGTTCAAGCATCAGCGGGTTTATCACAACAATCGGTTGTCCGGATTGGGTGTTTGTTTCCACCTGTCGGGCAAGAGCATGGCTAGCCTGCACCAGGAGCGTTGATCCGATCTCATCCGCCCGGCGGTAGCGGTCAGCCACAGCCTTCAGCGCTTGATCGGTACAGCAGCAGCACAGGCTGTCATGCGCCTGGCTCTGCAGCATATACTTCCATGCCATGCGGATCATCTCAGCCGGATATGATTCTCCACCTGCAGCGGCAAGCACACACACAGGCTCAACAGCATTTTCAAGCAGCTTCTCCATCCGGCGGTTTTTCTGCTTGATATCCATGCGGGTTGCCCCGATACCCGGATGAATACGCATGGTTTTCGCGTTGCGGAATTCACCCTCCAGCACCTGCAGATTCGACGGGAGTGCACCTCGCACCGCTTCGATAAATAACGGCAGCGTGGAATGCCTGACCTCAAAGGTGCTCTCGAGCAGGGGAACTGCATTACGGATCGTTTCTGTTATCCAGGGTGTGAAAGAGGAATGATCCCAACCTTTCATCAGCAGTACGTGATCGGTGGTTGGTTTGGGACCCGGCAGATCCACCGCCTGTCGGAAAAAAACCGCCGCTTTTTGCGGATCCGATGAAAGGGTATGCGCATTGCCGTAGCTGAACGGCATCCATTCAACCAGCACCTCGCTGCCTTCCCTGCTGCGCCAGATAAGTTCAGTTTGACTGCTGTTTTCGTCACACAGGCCGCGCCAGAAAACAACGGTATCGATCCCAAATCCCCGGAGAATCTGCGGGATCTGGGACGCCTGCCCGAAGGAATCCGGAAAATAACCCAGGTTCATCCATCCACCGAAGCGGTCTGCGATCTGTTTTCCAATCAGGAAATTACGCACAAGCGATTCCCCACTGGGAATGTATTCATCCGGCTGGATATACATTGGACCAATGAGCAGCCGCCCGGCCTGGACCTGGCGGCGGATTGCTTCTTCCTGATCCGGATTCACCTCCAGATAATCTTCCAGCTGGACAGTTTGCCCATCCAGCATAAAAGCGGTATAGGCTGGATCGGAATCGAGGAAAACAAGCAGCTCATCGAGCAGGCGAACCAGAAAAACCCGGAATTCCTCGTAGGTTCGATACCACTCCCGGTCCCAGTGGGTATGTGTTACAACATGCAGCGTTTTCATACTTTACTCCTGCTTCGAGCAGCGTAATCCTGTTCCCGGCAAGAAAAAAGGCAGGCTCCAAAATACTTGCTGGTCACCCAGACAACGGAACCTGCCGCGTCAGTTCACTTTCCAAACGAAAAAAAATAAAAAAACTATTCGGACGTGGAAATCTGCTCCTGATAAAATTGGATCGCTTCGTTGTACAGCTCTGCCGCATTCTTGATTGCATCTGCCGGGATGCCGTTATAGACAATCTTTCCTTCAAAGCGTTCCGGTTTTTCAATACCCACATCAGAAGCGATGATAATAAAATCCGCTTCCTCAATCGCACTGGGCGATGCTTCATCTTCGATCCCGACCGATCCCTGGGTTTCAATGGAAACCTCAATATTCAATTTCCTGGCTGCTTTGTCCATAGCTTCTGCAGCCATGTAGGTGTGGGCAATTCCCACTGCGCATCCTGTGACAACAACGACTTTCATAAGGAACCTCCGTATTCAGATTATGGAAGAATGTGGAAGGCTTGTCTCTGCAAGCACTCTTTCGTACCACCATCATACACCTTCAGACAAGCCTTATCCACACGCTATGCTCACCATATTCTCAAGCAGCCTCAACAGCTGTTTCTTCTTCCACAACGTCCTTACGGCCGATTCCCTTCAGGAAATTCACCATCAATGCGGTAACAACCGCACCAGCGGCAAGAGCAATCAGGTATCCCACCACATTATCCACAACCGGCAGGATCAGAATGCCACCCAGCGGAGCATGGTTGCCGACTTTAAGCAAACCGGCAATTGCACCGGCTACTGCGCCACCGACCGAGCAGGAAGCAATCACCCGAATGGGATCAACAACAGCAAACGGAATAGCGCCTTCAGAAATCGTCACCAGCCCGAGTACAACTGCTGCCTTCGCTGCTTCACGCTCTTCCTGGCTGTACAGCTTGCGGGCCAGGAGAACTGCCAGAGCCATACCAACAGGGGCAACACTGATCGCGGGGCCGACCATACCCATCGGCTGGAAGATACCCTCCCCCATCATCCCAACGGCGAAGGTGTAGGCAACTTTGTTGACAGGTCCACCGAAGTCGAAACCGATCATGGCCCCCAGTATCAGGCCAAGAGCTACCGCTCCGCCTTCCGATATTCCGATCAGCCAGGTTGTCAGTCCGGCCATCATGGAAGCGATGGGGTTGGCGATAACATAAATCAAAATAACTGCGCCAACCAGGGTCCCTGTCAGGGGATAGACAACCAGGGCCATAATAGGCTGCAGATTCCGATTGAGCTTAATCTTGCGCACTGCCCAGATCACATATCCGACAACAAGACCGATGACGATGCCGCCCAAAAATCCGGTCCCTTTATTGCTCGCCAGCATACCGCAGATCAAGCCTGGGGCAATAGCAGCCCGTCCACCAATGGCGTAGGCAATATAGGCCGACATCACAGCAACAAACAGCCCCATGCCTACACTACCGACATTGATGAAGAACTGTGAGAGGGGTGAAGCCATGTCGGTATCAACAATAATGCCCAATGCCATTGGAATAGCACCGGACAGAATCACCGGAACCATGTAGGACACACCGGTCATGAGGTGTGATCTGGTTTTCTTCAACATATCGAGAAACTCTTGCATTGCTTCTCTCTCCTTTTTCCTTTTTTTAAATATGAGCTCATTGTCGAGAAGAACCAAACTACCCTGTCAGAAATCTTATTCCGCTCCACCCCCTTTCGTCCTCTGATACCCCTCTATAGTATCCAGCACATCCTGTGGGGTCTCTGCAGTCAGCAGTGCATTCCGGCTGTCTTCGTCCACCAGCATGCGGGCTACATTCGAAAGAATAGCCATATGGTTGTTTGCAGCCTTCTCTTCGGGGACAGCGAGGAGAACTATCAACTGTACGCAGCCTTCTGCCTCACCGTTCCAGTGCAGGCCTGCTGTGCGGCCAATCGCGATCGCCGGAGACAAGACAGCTGAAGACCTCGCATGTGGGATGGCGATCCCAAATCCCACAGCCGTGTCACCTATTTTTTCGCGGCCCCATACATCCTGAATAAACCGTTCTATATTGCAGATTTTTTGATTAGATACCAGCGTTCCTGCCAGCTCCTCAACAACAGCTTCCTTTGTTTTTCCCTTCAGCGATAAAATTACCTGATTTTCATCAAGAAGTGTGTTTATATTCATCTGCCTACCAATATTTTATGTAGAATTTAGCAATATACTATAATATAATAGGTCTTAAGTCAACTAATACGTTCTTTATTGGGAATTATTACCAGGATATACTACGTATATACAGCTTTATGAGGATCATTATTGTCATATCACTTTCTATCTACCAATATTTTGTGTCTTGTTATCGGGATACTGCTTTTTTTATGTGATTCAATCGTTCATGATTAACCATATTTCAGTGGGATTTCTGGATATTTCCCGAAAAATCTGATATGGTAAAGCGTCAGACAGAACGGTGAGTGATACTATGGATAATTCCACAGACAAATCAGTTGATATCGGATTAATGGTACGCACTTTCAGACAGAAGCGAGGCCTGTCACAGAAAGAACTCGCCGATCTGAGTGATATCTCAACCAACACACTCAGCCTCGTTGAGCGGGGGAAGACCTCGCCGACTGTCAGCACGCTGCAGAAAATTGCTAACGCCCTCAACATGGATATCAGCGACTTCTTCGGTATCGAATCCGCTGAAAATAAGATTATCTTCAGCCGCACCACCACGCGCCTGTTCCTGCCGCTGGACCAGGGCTATCTGGCGAATCTAAAAGCAGATTTCCCCAACTCGCCGATGAAACCGCTGAACCTGAAACTCAATCCCGGTGCAAATAGTGGGAAACCCGTCAGCCATAAAGGCCATGAATTTGTTTACTGCCTGAAAGGGCGGCTGCTTTACATTGTGGGGAGCAACGCTTTTTTGATGGAACCCGGCGATTCGTTGTACTTCGATGCTGAAAATCCCCACAGCTGGCAGAACCGGGGCTCAGAGCCCGTGGAAGCACTTCTCATCCTTTGCCGGGTCGACACCGATCAGCCTCAACTTCATAATGATGAGGATTTCTCCCTGCAGCACTTCTAAAGAAAAACGCCTTCAGTATTCCTGGCTAAAAAAACCACATCAGCAATCCTTGGATCCCCGCTTTCTCCGGAAAAAAACCTGCTGCGCAGGCAGCAGGTTTTCGAATGGGAACAAGCCTGACTGATCTAAGGATTGGTTACTCAACCAGCAGTTCACCACTTATTCGAACTCAGGAACTCTATCGCAAAGCTTCCCGTCCGGGAGCAGGAACAGGAACACACGCGTCCGGAACCCCGAAACAATGTTTTCCGGTTCCATCAGCGCCCCCTGCTGCTTTTCCGCCCCCACTTTGCCGGGAACGCACCTTAACCAACGCTAAGCCTTAAAAAGGTCTTTCCGATTCAGAACGGCCTCAAAAAAGACGGGGATTGATCTGCCTACCAGCACGCCGCAAGGTGTGTGACCCGAGGAACCGTACCCCAGTTTTCGAAGTTCGAAGCACTTCGCGCCACCGAGAACCTCGATGAATCTCTGGCGATAGTCAACCGAAAGACAGTACACTACCTCATCATCTTCTGTATTCTGGGCTCTGCCAAACATACCCCCAATACACAGAAGGCCGCCGACCAATCCACCACACATCTCGTTATGGGACCCGCCCACACCTCCCGCCAGGCCAGTTGTCATCCTCTGCGCCAGATCGCCGACCTCCCCAAAGAGGTAAATACCTACGGTTTTTACAAATGCTTCCGAGCAGTGAAAACGCTCGCGGCTGCTCCCACCTTCCATGAGTTTTTCCGCCTGGGTGCTCATTTCACGAATCTTCTCTTCGGTAAGCTGGTTCAGCTTTGTTTCAAACATCAATTTCGAATAAACACGGTCCAGGGAATACCGGGCGTCCAGGATTTGAGTCATTAACAAATCATGATCGGATCCATGACTATAGGAGCCCCTCTGAATCTGGTTGATCAAATTCTCATTTAATGTTTCGAGTTCTTTAAGTGTTTTAAGATATTGTTTTGTCATAAGATCCTTGTCTGCCTGTAAGATTTTCCGTTCTGAAGCTGCTGCGAAAAGTAAACTATGCTGTATTGAAATCCAGCCACCGGCATGCTAGCGAAGTGCAAGATCATACATCGCCAGGATATTCTCAATCGGTGTCCCTGCCTGAATGTGATGAGAACTGGCCAGGATATACCCGCCCTGTTGACCAAGCACACGTTTGCGAGCCAGCACTTCGGCCCGTACGTCTTCGCTGCTGCCTTTTGGCAGCGTCTTGATAATATCGATACCACCATGAAAGCTCAATCGATCCCCGAATTCATCTTTCAGCTCCTGAGGCTCCATCCCGGGGGCATCCGCCTGGATAGGATTAAGGACTGTCACCCCCATTCTAATCAATTCGGGAATCAGGGCCGCAGCAGCCCCATCGGTATGATACATCATGGGTTTATCGTATTCTCCGGCCACTTCAAAGATCTTTTCATGTCGCGGACGGATCTGTTCTGCCCACATCTTTTTCGACATAAGCAGGTTGTTCTGCGCTGCCACATCGTCATAAACATACAGCATATCCAGTCGATCACCAGCCAGCTTTAGTACCCGGCGGGTATTTTCCACATGGACTTCTGTTAACCTGTCCATGATATACGCCGGAATCTCGGGCTGAAGGATCATATCCTGCAGAAATTGCTCCATCCCGCGCAGCTGCCAGGCCAGTTCAAAGACAGACCCTATACGAAAACGAATGTGAAACTCAGTGTATCTGTCAAGCTGAGCAAGAATATCTGGTAATGGTGAAAAATCCCACCAGGAAGGTTCCGGCCATGGATGCTGCTTCAAGTCTTCGAGACTGGAAGCATGTTGAAGCGGTGGATCAGCAATTTCCTCGTATGCACCGAGGCTGTGCTCTGATACCTGCATTTCATGGCCCCAGACCGATCGCCAGGTCCTATCTCCGATGATCTGCCGCCACATACGATTGGGAGTCGAGCGGCTCAGTGATTTCCACCACTCTATTTTTCCCTTCTCCAATACCTTCTCCGGGACAGATACGAATTGATCATACGACAGTACCCGACAATCAACCTCCAGATATCGCAGCAGTGCTTCCCAGCGAGCATCGTAGTAATCCGAAGGTTCCACATCGTCCAACTCACTGCCAAGTTGAGCAATCAATGCTTCCCATACTTCAGGGGTTGCCAGAAAATCAACCGGCATTCGATCGGGGTTCTGGTGTGCAAGGGCTCGATTGACCCGTTCTCGCGGTGTAAACATAGGTAATCCGTGACTCCTGGCCTGCCTTCCACAAGCAGGTTTCCTTTCACCCGTACGTTTATCATCGGTGTACCGGATCAGGGAACCCGCTTGCCGGAGGCAGGGTAGATTATTCGTTTCCTTCCTTCATCTGGCGTACGCGTTCAGCATATTCTTCAGGCACATTCAAACCCGGCTTGCTGAACCAGACCGGTGCATCAACACCGCTGTATAGAAGAATATTTCCCCAGGGATCAAAGGCGCCGGTGCGCACTATCACTTTCGCTTTTTGAGCCATCTCCGACAGAATCTGTGCATGAGGCACAGGTTCCATATTGCTTGCGGGGAAAATCCGTTCCACCTTTTCCAGCAGCGGCGGATTGTTCTTTGCCATCTCGGCTGCATAAGATACTTTTTCTACAATCATCTCATCAGCAATGGCCGACAGTACGGTCTCCAGATCTGGCACATCCTGTACAACCGCCAGATCCACACGCCAGGCATCGTTTGGTATAGGAAAACCCGCATCACAAACGATCATCATATCAGTATGGCCCATTGCAGCAATCGCAGTACACAGTTCCTTATTCAAGATGTTTGATTTTTTCATGTCCGCATCCTTTTAATAACTCTATTTAAAATGCTTTTGATACAGGTCCATTACGTCCTTTTCATAGGGCAGTCCCGGGATAACCCCCAGCCTGGTGCATGTTAACGCACCGGTGCACACCGCAAAGCGAACTGCGTCCGGCAGAGAAAATCCCTGAACAAGTGCTACTGCCAGCCCTGCGTTGAATGCATCCCCTGCCCCCGTTGTATCGACAACATCCACGGGCACGCTGGGGATATGCTCTTCAAAACCCTCCCCGACAATCAGGGCACCTGAAGCGCCCTGGGTAATAATCAGGTTCTTCACGCCTCGTTCCTGCAGCTTCTTTGCCAGCACCGGAGTTGGTGTGGTATTCTCGGGTTCCAATCCCATCAGAATACGAAGCTCTGTTTCATTTGGGGTCAGATAGTCGATAAACTGCCACACATCGTCTTCCATTTTTGTCGCAGGCGCAGGGTTCAGAATGGTTTGCACCCCATGGCGTTTACCGACCTTCATGGCCTGCACTGCGGCAGCTACTGGCAATTCCAGAACCGACATCACCACGCTGCTGCTCGCAATCTGGCCTTCAACCCCCTCTACAAACGCTTCATCCATCAGCTTATTGGCACCCATATCCAGGATGATGCCGTTATCCCCCGCCTCATCAAGGATAATAAAACCTACGCCCGTAGCCGCTGAATCTGTCTTTTTTAGAAGTGTGAAATCAACGTTTTCGCGCTCGTACAGGTCCTCGGCAATTTCACCAAGCTTGTCATCGCCAATAATGCCTGCAAAGCAGGACTTCACGCCTAACCTTGCAATACCAACCGCCTGATTGGACCCCTTTCCACCCGGGCCCATGTCAAAATCTCTTCCGATCAAGGTTTCACCAAAGACAGGCATCCGGGAGGTGCGCATCGTCATACCAACTGCAAAACTTCCGACAACTGTAATATTGGGTTGCTCCATCAGATCCTCCTGAAATACTATCAATCACCCGGCTTCAGATATGGTTCTGGTTTTTTGTTGCCCCATGGCACAGGCCAGAATGTCCTCTTCATTAGAAGTGGCCCGGTTAAATTCCCCATTGATCCTCCCCTGGTACATTACCAGGATACGATCGCATTGGCCAATCAATTCCGGAATTTCAGATGAAACTATTACAATTCCCAGCTTTTCCCGCGCCAGCGTCTGAAGATTTCGGTATATTTCCACTTTCGCAGCGACATCAATGCCCCGTGTGGGTTCATGCAGAAGCAGGACTGCCGGTTGGGTAACGAGGCCCCTGGAAAGAATCACCTTCTGCTGATTGCCACCACTCAAGGTGCTCATCAACTGCGTAAGCTTCGCTATACGGATATCCAGCTTTTCGACATATTCCCGGGAAATACGGTCAATCCGGTTTGTATGCAGGAAACCATAACGGCCGACTGCTTCCAGACTCGAAGTAATGATATTTGCCCTTACGTCCAGTTTGACGATGGCACCAGCATTACGACGATCGGCCGGAATAAAGGCAAGTGAATTCGCAATCGCATCTGCTGGTGAATTCACCCGTACAGGACTGTTGTTAATCAAAATCTCACCGGTGTATGTATGAAGCCCGAAACATGATTCGATCAAAATATCCTTGTGAGAATCCGGCAGGCCTGCAAAACCAAGCACCTCTCCTTCAAAAACCTGAAACGAAAGATCACGAATGATTTCACCGACAGTAAATTTGCGGACCTCCATCAGCACCTTGTTGTTTGGAGAATGCTCTTGGTCGCGCTGATATAATCCATCGATTTTCCTTCCCACCATTTTGGAGATTAAAAGATCGACAGACGTATCTACATTATCCAGTGTGTCTACCAGGTTGCCATCCCGCAGGATGGAAATCCGGTCGGCGATATCGAGAACTTCATCCAATCGATGGGAGACATAAATTACAGCCACACCTTTTTCAGCCAGCTGGCGGATGATTTGGAACAAATGCTCCGTCTCCTCATTGGTCAACGCAGAATTTGGTTCATCCAGCACCAACACTTTTACATTCATCGAGATGGCTTTAGCAATTTCCACCATCTGCTGCTCTGCAATGGTAAGCTGCCCAACCGTTCGGTTGACATCCACTCCCGCTTCACCCAGTCTGGCAAGAACATCATGGGCAACTTCGACGAACACATCCCGCTTCACGGCTGTGAGGTTGCGATCTCTCTGGATTGTGTTGAGAGAAATATTCTCGGCGATTGAAAGATTCGGGCAAAGGGCCAGCTCCTGGAAGACAACTTTAATCCCGAGTTGATGGGAAACATGCGGATCCGGTATTCGGACAAGGTCCCCCTGATAGCTGATACAACCTGAATCGGGCTGGATTTCGCCTGCCAGGATATTCATCAGGGTGGTTTTCCCCGCACCGTTCTCGCCAATCACTGCATGCACTTCGCCTTCAAAGAAAGACAGGGAGACACGGTCCAGCGCCTGAACACCTGGAAACGCTTTACTGACGTCCACCATTCGGATGATTGGATTGTCTTCTTTCATTAATAATCCATTCGTGGAGTATGGGAGGGATCACTCTCAATGAGTGACCCCTCCTGAGGAGTCAAAGCCCCTCTTACCGGTTCATAAACTCTTCGACATTGGTGATATCAACAACCTGCAACCCGGTGTCGAAATCAAAGATCGCTTCACCATTAAGGAAAGCTATCAGCTGTTTGATCGCTTCATAACTCTGCCGTTCAGGCGCTGCATCAAAGGTCGCTTCATTCGTACCATCCTGGATAAGTTCCAGAGTCTGGGGAACCAGATCAAAACCAACAATCATGACCTCGCCCACCATATCATTATTAACCAGGAATTCGCCTGCCGGCCCGTGCGTGCAGCACTCAAGGCCCAGAATACCATTCACGTCAGGGTATGTCAGCATCGCGTTTTCGATATTGCTGTAAATCTCCTGAGGTTCGGTTCCACAGTTAATGGTTGCCAGGACTTCAATGCCGTCGTATTCTTCAAATGCATTGCGGGCACCCGTTTCACGATCAATGGACCATTGAGCACCAGCATCGAGGGTGGTGATTATTACTTTGCCTTCCCCACCAAGGCGCTCAGCCAGTTCTTTGGCTGCAGTATACCCGGCCTGAACCATGTCCTGGCCAAAGTACGCAAGGCGGTTGCTGCTGGGATTATCCGAGTTGAAAGAAACAACCGGGATTCCCATTTCAAGAGTGCGATTGATAAAAGGCGCCAGCGCATCGGTGCTGACTGAAGAAATGGCCAACCCGTCTACTCCAGCCTCAATCAGGCTTTCAAGCTCGGCAATCTGCGCTTCTGCGTCCACACCAACCGGCCCAACCAGCTGGACGTCGACATTAAAATCTTCAGCAGCCTGGTCAACACCCTCACGGATGAAAGGTGCAAACTCATTGGAAACATCATGGTATGAAACCCGGATTACGAGCGGGTCACCGTTTGCAACGTGTTCTGCAATAACAGGATCCAATTCATAGCCCCAGTTCTCCAGGCTCACGCCCTCAACATCGGCAGCTTCTTCTGCAGCCGGTTCTTCCGCTTCTGCTTCCTCAGCCACTGGTGCTTCTTCCGCTTCTGCTTCTTCTGCTACTGCTTCTTCGGCTGCCGGCTGTTCTTCGGGTTCAACTGCTTCCTGCGTCCCACATGCCGCCAAAGTCAGCGCCAGTACAAGCAGCAGAGTAAGGGCAACAATAAAATTCCTCTTTGTATTCATTCTTCTCCATACCTCCTGGTGGTGTTTCCTTGTGATTGATAAAGAACGACTATGCTGCCTTTCATACATCCATGGTCCCTGCCTACCACCACCTTTCTAAGTTAGATTTGCTTCTTATAATTCACGAAGCTGACTGTCTGCCGGATCTGGTCCACATATCCAGACCTACAGCAAGTATGATTACCAGGCCAATCGCTGTTTCCTGCCAGAAGGCAGAAATTCCCAGAAGAACAAGGCCGTTGCGCAGGACACCGATAATCAACACCCCCAGCAGCGTCCCCAATATTGTTCCTTCACCACCTGTCAGTGAAGCACCGCCAACAATTGCGGCTGCAATTACGTCCATTTCGATCCCGACACCAGTGCGTCCTGCCTGTGTACTGGGCAGGAACGCTACACATAAAATCCCTGCGAGTGCGCTGAGAAAACCCATTACTGCAAACGTGATCATCTTGATGTTGAAAACACGGATGCCGGATACCCGCGCTGCTTTTTCACTGCCGCCCACAGCATAAATTTTGAAACCCAACACAGTTTTGCTCAGCAGTACTCCGCCAATCAACGTAACCACAACAAGAAAGATCAGCTGCATGGGAACGGTGTCGAACAAACGGCCCTGCCCCAGATACGTGAACCTGGCCACGGATAGCGCCGGCGCACCAGCTGCCTCAGATACCGTAACCGGCTGCCCTTCTGTGATCAGAAGTGCTGCCCCCCGTACTGCGCTCATCATCCCCAATGTGGTGATGAAGGAGGGCAATCGGCCATACGTAGACAACCAGCCACTCAGCAAACCGAGGATTGCACCAACACTCAATCCGCCAGCGATCGATACCCAGACATTCACTTCGCTGGTTAGCAGCATACTTGTCACAATCCCTGCCAGCGCATATACCGATCCGATTGAGAGGTCAATCTCCCGGGCTATCAGGACAAACGTCATCCCCACCGCCATAATCCCGATCAAGGAAACCTGGCGGCCGATGTTTAACAGATTCCGCACAGATAAAAAGGCTGAAGTTGACAGGGAAAGAAATACACACATAAGAAGCAGGGCTATGAACACACCTGATTCTCGCTTCGCCAGCAGCTGCTTCAGGAGGCCTTTTGATGTTGTCCCCAGGGTTTTCCTGGATTCGAGATTTGTTGTATTGTTCAAGATGTTCCTCCTCATAGGAATATCAGGGCATCAGCCCCCGGATGTATACTCATTCTCTCCGGAGGTGGGGATCTTGAAATCGAGCTTTGAACCACCAATCGGGTTTTGGGAAGACCGCTGTAAATCAGCCACAAGTCGGATGCAATTCCCTCGAATCCATACATTGGAATACTCGATCAGCTGGTGGTCCCTCAGATAAGTATGCTGATCAAGATACATGACCGCATCCTGATCATCTATTCGCAGGTATTCCGCGATTTCTGAACCCGCGTTCTGAGCTGTAATGTGCCTCCGCCCCCAATCCAGTGTCAGATGATAATGATCTTCCAGAACCGAGAACAACTTCACCTGGGAAAAGTCAAAGTTTTGTATCCCTGGGCAATATTTGTAGACTACATAATTCCGCAGAAAATAATAAGGGCAATCGTGAACCAGTCGAATTCGTTCAAGGTAGAATATTTCTTCTTCCGGATCAAGGGACAACCTCTCCAGAATTTTCTGCGGTGCGGGAATCACTTTTTTCTCCAGAACTCGTGTTTGAAAGGGAATCCCTTTTTCCGCCAGATCTTCGGAGATGGTAATAAAACCGGTAGCCAATCGCTGGTCCATGGTAGTTGAAGCAACAAACGTTCCCTTCCCCTGTGTACGAACCAATAACCCTTCTTCGCACAGCATTTCGATTGCATTACGGACGGTGCCCCGGCTGACCTGGAGCATTTCACTGATCTCGTTCTCAGTCATAATCTTCTGATCGACCGTCCAGCGCCTGTTCTGAATCTGTTCACGCATCCATTGCGCTATCTGCTTATAGACGGGGAGATACCCGGAATAATTAATTCTGGGCTCTGATGTCATAATCAACCCTCCTTCTGCAGGAAGTGTAGAGAGCGGGAATCTTTTTTCTTCTTTGCGCTGAAATAGAACATTATTAACACACTCCTGCACATCGATGAATCCCAAAAAGATCTGTTACTGAGTAATTTGATTTGACCACTGATAGATCAGAGTTCCCTGGCGCCGTCCAGGATCTGCCAGCCTGTACTGGTTCCAATCCGGGATGCGCCCGCATTCAACATCATCATTACATCCTGATATGTCCGGATACCGCCTGAAGCCTTCACACCAATTCGATCTCCGACAACTGCACGCATTAAACGAACTGCCTCGATAGTCGCCCCTCCAGAATACATCCCGGTAGAAGTCTTAATATAAGCCGCACCCTCTTCGAGACAGATCTGGGACGCCTGCTTGATTTCGTCTTCAGTCAGGCATCCTGTTTCCAGGATCATCTTGACTGGCAGCCCCTCAGCAGCCGCCACCACAGCACCGGTCACCTCGCGAACCTTATCCCAATTTCCAACCTTGACTGCATGGAGCGCAATCAGGACATCAAAACCATCAGCCCCCATGGCAGCACCTTCACGGATCGCCCCTACCTGCATCGAAATCGTTTCACCGTGCAGTCCTGCAACCATCGCTATCGTTGTGGAACTTCCCTTCAGCACATTTGAAGCCAGCCGTACCCAGATCGGCAGGATACAAACACCTCCAAATCCACTATCCCTTGATGATTCAAGGAACTCAACCATTTGATCTTCAGTCCTTAACGGACTTACTTCCGTGTTATCAATTACTGCTGCAATATTTTCTATGGGTATCATGCTGGTCCTATGTCTCCATGATGGAGGATTTTAGAGTAGAGAGTCTCACCTGGCAATATTTGTACAGTATTGTATATAGATGTCTATATACGTCTTATACATAATTAACACTAATTTGGCTAAAAGTCAACTATTTGGTACTGTTCCGGTCAAATCCCGGCTTCTATCCCCCATTTCGGGGTAAAAAGCTGCCCCGGTCCTGCTTCGTTTGCACTGGCATCCCCCTGCCGACACGCACTGCAGCCACAATCCGGGCGTTGGAGCATCAGGAACCAGGTGTTTACTTCCCGGCATTCGGGTAGCACCTCACAGATCCCCAACCAGGTCTCTATGTTGTTTCTAACAATAATCCCCGCTGTGTACTTCAATCAGGCCTGCTAAAGTGATTCCCTGATCACTGTACATACCCCATCGTGACATTCATCATGTACCAGAATATTGACTCTTTGTCATTAATTCTTTATTATCTGTACATTAGTACCTTATTACGTTATAACGTTAGGATGTTATATGAAAGAAATTAATCATAATGACCCAATGCCTCTTTATTACCAGCTGGAAAAAGTTATTAAGGAGGCCATCAGCATCGGTGAGTTAAAACCGGGAGATTTGCTCCCCACCGAACCGGAATTGATGGATATTTTCTCTATCAGCAGAGCTACAGTTCGTCATGCCATTCAGAACCTCGAAAATGAAGGGTACTTGCGTAAAGAAAGAGCCAAGGGAACTTTTATCAAATACCCGCCGATTCAAAAGAATTTCCTCGGTAACCTGAAATGCTTTTCAGAGGAAATGCAGCGAAAAGGCATCCCCCACAGTACTACAGTGCTTAAAAATGAGATTATCAAGGCAGAAGCCAGTATTTCAGAAAAGCTGCAGGTTCAGATCGGTTCTGAAATCTTTTACCTCAAACGCCTGAGAAAAGTCGACAGCAGCCCGATTCTTATCGTCGAAAGCTACCTCCCTTACGACCTTTTCCCCGGGATCGAAAAGGAAGACTTCAACCAGAACTCTCTTTATGACACCATGGAATCACGTTATAAGATTCTCCTCTGCCGAGGACACCGCGTGATTGAACCGAAGATCGTAAGATCCGGTGAAACCATGGAGCTGCTCGAGATCGAACCTGGAACATGTATCTCCGCCATCGAGAGCACAATTTACAACACTGACAACCGGCCGGTTGAACACCTGTATGCCGAGATGAACGGAAAAATATCAATTGATCTGGGGTGAAAAAGGAGGCTAAAACTCACTACTCAAGGGTCACGTCTGAATACCAAATTACTCAACACGGGAAATAATGAGGAAAACTATGAAAAAAAATAAAATCCTTCAACTAGTCACTGCTCTGCTGATGCTGTCCCTTGTACTCTCCGCCTGCGGCGGTCAGGAACCTGAAGCCGAGGATACAATCCAGATCGGGTTCTCGGTTATCGACATCTCCATGGGCTACTGGACCGAACAGATCGAAGGAGCACAAGCTAAAGCCGATGAACTGGGCGTGGAACTGCTGGTCCACAACAGCGACACTGATCCTGCCAAGGAAATTTCGGCAATGGAAAACTGGATAGCCCAGGGTGTAGATGCCATCATTGTAAGTGCTGTGGATGCAAAAGCTCTGGAAACTTATGTTGCTCAGGCACATGAAAAGGGCATTTTCGTTGTAGGCGCTATCCATGACCTTGAAGGTGCAGACGCCTTCGTTGACCAGGATGAATATCGTCTGGGTTATATGACAGGCGAATTGGCTGGGCAATGGATCACAGATAATCTTGAACCGGATGCGGAATTCGCCGTTCTGGGATTTGATGGGTTGGAACACGTTATTATCCGCGGCGATGGTATGGAAGATGGTGTGCTGGCAAACGCCCCAGAAGCTGTCCAGGTAGCACGACAGGATTGCAACGGATCCACCGACCTGGGCATGGAAGTAGCTGAATCGCTTCTGCAAGCCTACCCTGACCTGCGCGTCTTCGTTGCAGTCAATGACGCCTGCGCGCTGGGTATTTACGAGGCTATACGCGCAACCGGAAAAGAGCTGGATGATTTCTGCGTAGTAGGCAGCGATGGGTCACAGGAAGCTTTCGAAAAGATCCGTGAAGAAGGCATTTTCCGTGGCACCATCGACCTGAACCCGTACGGTGCTGGTCAAATGGAAGTCCAGATGGCGTATGATCTGATTATGGGAAATGATGTCGAGGCGTCCGTTCTGGCACCAATGCAGACGATCACATCGGAGAATGTCCCCGAATAACGGTTCGTTTTCTTTTCTGTTCCGATCAGGGGACGATTGTTCCAAAGATCGTCCCCTTTCTCCTGCCTTCCAGTTCGTATTCTGAAGGAATAATCAAAAACCATGCAACCACTTCTATCCTTAAGGGAAATTTCAAAAAAGTATCCCGGAGTTCAGGCACTGGACTGCATTAACCTGGATTTTTTCGAAGGAGAGGTCCACGCTATTGTTGGCGAGAATGGTGCCGGAAAGTCTACACTGATCAAAATTATTACCGGAGCCATTCAGGCTGATGAAGGAACCCTGGAAATTGGAAACGCTACGTATACAACGTATTCTCCACACGATGCTCTGTATTCTATCGGCATTGCCGCAATCTATCAGGAATTCAATCTTGTTACCAGTTTATCAATAACGGACAACATTTTTCTTGGAAAAGAAATCCGCAAAGGACCTCTTCTTGAATACCAGAAGATGAATCAATCTTCACATGAGATTCTTTCCAGGCTTGGTTTTCAACTGGAACCTACAACCGTTATTTGTGATTTGAGTGTAGCCGAGCAGCAAATTGTAGAAATCGGAAAAGCCCTGAGTCACGATGTGCGGCTGCTGATAATGGATGAACCAACAGCTCCACTGACACCAACTGAAGTATCAAGATTATTCGAACTTATCAATACCCTGAAGAATAATGGGGTAACCGTGATCTACATTTCCCACCGCCTGGAAGAGGCGCTCACAATCTCCGATCGCATTACAGTGCTGCGAGATGGGCAGCTCATACAGACTCTCAACGCTGCACGTACTGATCGAAAGGAATTGATCAGCCTGATGGTCGGCAGAAAGCTTGGGCAGGAATATCCGTCCCGCGAAAAATCGGTTGGCGACACTATCCTTCAAGTCGAACGTCTCTCAACCAGATCCATCGAAGATGTTTCTTTCGAATTGAGGGCCGGGGAAATACTGGGTATTGCCGGCCTGGTCGGATCAGGGCGTACAGAAATTGCTCGTGCTCTTTTCGGGCTGGATAAGATTCAGAAGGGGAAAGTGAAAATACGCGGTGAAAACGTCAGTATTGGAAACCCGACCGAAGCAATGGAAAAGGGATTGGGGTTGGTTCCGGAAGATCGAAAGAAATCCGGAATCCTGGGCAAATTATCCGTCCGGCATAATATTTCATTCAGTGTTGCCAACAGAATTGCTTCCTGGTTAATTATCAACCAGCATACAGAGGACAAGATTGTTGCTGACTATGTCAATCGGCTGTCGATCAGGACAACTGATGAGAACCAGTTAGTTCAATATCTCAGCGGTGGTAATCAGCAAAAAGTCGTCCTCTCCAGGTTATTGGCAAGGGATTGCGACATACTGCTCTTTGATGAACCCACCCGGGGTGTCGATGTGGGGGCTAAACGGGAGATTTATTACCTGTTGGATGAATTAGCCAGATCTGGCAAAGGCATCCTCATGATCTCTTCCGACCTTCCCGAACTGATCAGTATGGCCAATCGTATCATGGTGATGAATTCCGGCAGGGTCCAAGGATTTATTGACAGAGAAAAGGCCAGACAGGATTTAATTATTGATATGGCCTCTAATTAAGGATGGTGATTTCATAATGACACAAAAGAACAGCCTCAACCAGACTTTCAGCAAGAAACCGAAACGTACAGTTACTACCAGTTCAATCAGAAGCTACGCGATCTCATTAGTTCTCCTGCTTCTGCTTGTGGTTTTTTCCCTGGCAAACCCGATGTTCTTCCGAGCTGAAAATCTCTTCAATGTAACCCGACAGGTAGCGATGCTGGGTATCTCCGCAGTAGGAATGACCTTTGTGCTCCTGGCAGGCGGTATCGACCTATCTGTTGGTTCTTTACTTTCACTTGTCAGCGTTGTCTGTGCAAAGCTTATGGTTGAAATGGGATTGAACCCGGCCGCTGCCGTGCTGACTACACTGCTGATGTGCGCAGGAATTGGTGCTCTTAATGCCTTCTTCATTAACGAGGTGAATATCCCACCACTGATCACGACTCTGGGATCGATGACTATTTTAAGAGGTACCTCATATGTTCTCTCTGATGGCAGGCATATCTGGGGATTTCCCGATCAGTTCCGTGTTATCGGTCAGGGATATCTTGGCCCATTTCCTGTGCCGGTAATCCTGATGGTCCTGTTCTTTCTTTTTGGCTGGGCTTTCCTGACCAGAACCCCTTTCGGACGCTGGACCTACGGCATTGGTGATAATGAAGAAGCAACCAGGCTATCGGGTATAAATGTCAAGAAAATGAAGTACCTGTTGTACATCCTGAGCAGTCTGCTGACCGGGATCGCCGGCATTATTCTCCTTTCCCGAATGAGCTCAGGCCAGCCTAAGGTTGGAACCGGTTATGAACTGGAAGTAGTAACCGCCGTCGTACTTGGTGGTGTGAGTATCTTTGGAGGCCAGGGCAAACTGCTCGGGGTCCTGTTCGGTGTGTTGATCATCGGTGTCCTTGAGAACGGTATGATCTTAATGAACATTTCCGATTATTACCAGCAAATCATACTCGGCTTTGTACTCCTGGCTGCCGTCGGCTTTGACAACAAGGTATCCGGGCGACTGAAGAAAAACACGTAGCCGAAAGAGGAATCCATCATGCCGCAGAAAATATCGCCTGAAGAGAACGCCTATCAGCTCGCTTACAACTACGAGCAGGTCAAAGAACACTGCGCACAGGCAACCCTGGCAGCAATCATGGAAAGCATTGGTTGGATCGATGAAAACGTATTTCAGGCAGCAGATGGCCTGACTGGTGGAACTGCATTATCATCCGAAGGCACCTGCGGAGCACTCGCAGCGGGCATACTGGCTGTCAGCCGCATCACAGGACGAACGTACCAGAACTTCCAGAGTAACCAGCCGGGGTACAAATGGGAGCAGATTATAGCATTATCCGATCGTTTTAAAGAAAAATACGGTGGAATTTCCGGCTGTGACGTTCAAAAGAGACTATTCGGTTGTGTATACTCACTGCGCGACCCGTCTGAGAGGGAAATTTTCACCCGCGAAGGAGCGCATGTGGATAAATGCCCCTCGGTATGCGGGGATGTCGCAAAATGGAGCGTAGAAATCATTGCTGTACTGAAAGATGCCCAGGCAGCATCAATGTAGAGAGTGGAGAGAACAATGGAAATTTACCTTGCATCAGCAAATCCCGATGAAATAAGGCAAGCCTACAAACTGCCCATTGCCGGTGTACTGACCAATTCAAGTATTATCAGTAAAGAAAAAACTGCCTTCCCCGAATTGGTAAAAGAAATCGACCAAATCGGCTCGCTTCCCTTCGGGCTGCAAATAGCAGCAACGGAAGAGCATCAAATGATGAAAGAGGCTTTTCTCTTCCAGTCCTTACTGCAAAACCGTGTCCTTCATCTAAAAATCCCCTTTTGTCCTGATGCATTCAAGATCATTCCTGATCTTCGCCATACTGGCATGGTCCTCAATCTCACCGGTGTGAGTACATTGGCCCAGGCATGCATTGCTCTCGAATCACCGATTGACTACCTGTCGATCTACGTCGGCCGTGTGACGAATGCTGGTGGAGACGGCGTACGCACTCTCAAAGATATCAAACAATATACTGTATACCACAATAAAAGAACACAGATCGTTGCCGCAAGCATTCGTAATACCGAGCATCTCGAAGAAGTTGCCGCAGCAGGGGCTGATGCTGTCGCGATCCCTTATCAACTTCTACTGGAAGCACTGGAAAGTCAGGTTACCCAGGATTCTGTTGAAGGGTTCAAGCAGGATTGGCAGAAAGTCGCTCAAAGGTAAAAAAAAATGACTTCAAAAATCTGTGTGCTGGGCAGCTATGTCTGCCAGATGTCTGTGATTTTGCCCCATGAGCCGATTTTGGGAGAAACCATCGTGGCTCAACAATTCGATATGGGCCAGGGTGGAAAAGGTCATAACGTAGCCATTGGCATCAATCGACTGGGCGCTGAGGTGGTCCTGATCGAAAAAATCGGTCATGATATGTTTGGCAAAATGGCTCTGGAGTGTTATGCCGATGAGGGTATCGACTCGCGTTTTATTCAACGGACAGATCAATCTTCATCAGGTATCGGATTGGTATACATTCAGAAGAATGGTGAAAATACTGCAGCATATTATCCTGGAGCAAATAACTATCTCGCTGAAGAAGATGTAGAAAAGGCAAGAGAAGAAATCCAATCCGCCAGTATCCTGTATCTGCAGCTTGAAATCCCGGATGAACCAATCTTGGCAGCAGTTTCACTTGCGCATACCAATGTGAACAAAATCATCCTTAATCCCGCCCCGGCCCGCACAATACCTCAGGATCTTCTCCAATATGTTGATGTCCTCACACCCAATCAGGTCGAAGCATTTACCCTTGTTAATGAGGACTACCAGAAGGACCTGACACGTAAGGATATGGAAAACCTGGGAACAGCACTGCTGGACCTGGGCCCATCTGAAGTGTTCCTTACTCTCGGCAGTCAGGGTGCCTTCTATATCAATCAAGAAGGTAATTCCATTTTTCAGCCCTGTCTTGAAGTTGATGTTGTTGATACTGTCGGTGCAGGAGATGCATTTAACGCTGCACTGTGCTTTGCTCTTGCAAATAACTCTTCACCCGAAGAAGCGTTGTTCAGGGCTTGTGTCAATGGAGCGCTTACAACAACCAGAATTGGTGTTTTCAACGCTCTCCCAACTTCTGCCGAGGTAGAGGAATTTATCGCAGCCTACAATTCATCATCAGGAAAATCAAATGAAAATCTACTTCCCCGGCAGTAAGAGGATAACCGCAGAATATAGAGGATTTACAATCGAAAGTGACCAATCAATAGAATCTGATGGTTGCGGGGAGAATCCTACCCCCTTCGATCTTTTCAAGGCGTCGCTGGGAACCTGTATGGCTTATTATGTAATGGCTTTTTGCATGGAGCGCGACATTCCGCTTGATTGCATCTGGCTCCAATTTCACTTTGAAGAGGAAAAGATCATCCAATCCATCAAGGTTAGAATCGTAGTGGATGAACGATTTCCCGCCAAATATTTCAATTCGGTCGTAAGGGCAACTGAGGCGTGTAAGATTAAGAAGCAGCTCCTCCACCCCCCCAGTTATGAAGTATTAACTGTCTTGAATTCTGAAGTATCTGAAAAAGAGTAACCATGCTCAAATCAGGAATTGTGCAGCGTTATAACATGATCCAGAAGTGAGACTCAAGCTCCCCTGCGCCACATCGATATGCATGAAGAGTAAGGTAAAAAGTTTTCCGGATCCCCACTCCCGGGTTATGTACACCATGAGTGGGGATCTTTTCATTATCATCCATCAGCTTCCAGGATGAATATCTGCAGGACACCACCTCTGCCGGCAGGAAAATCCGGGCGGAAACGGGTTCAAAATTCACCGTAATTTTCGTTATTTTTTACGGCAAGCGACTCAACATAACCAGTATGATACTCTCAGGACCGTTGCATCTCACGCAACCTGCGGCTGAATCTCGCATTTAATATACTTCTGCCGCTCGATCCGTACAACGGGCAGGGAGAGAAACCATTGTCCTGGGTTATTATGCTGGAAGTAGCGGGAATATTGTTATCATGCCTGATGACACTGATTCTTCTGCACAGCACCTGGAACAATCAGCATGCTCCAGGTGCAACATCTTTCTTCCTGTTGATGATCCTCAATATTTCCTGGCTGCTGGGAAGCACCATCCAATGGAATCTCCGGAATATTAATTACGTTCTCTCAATTTTTAAACTGACCTACCTTTTTATCGCTTTTATTCCGGTTTTGTTCTTCATATTCTCCCTGCAGTTCACCCGTCAGGAACACCACATCAGCCGCAGAAAAATCCTGCTTCTTTCGATCCTGCCGCTAACTACACAGGTAATGACGTGGACCAACCAATATCACCACCTGATGTGGAGGTCCTTTAAGATCGTGCAGCATGGTATCTTCAACAGCGTGGTCTCATCCTTTGGGTTGTGGTTCTGGATTCATACAGCTTATTCATACGGCCTGATCGTAATCGCACTTACCCTTCTGGCCAGGAATGTTTTCCATGTATCTTCGCTCTCCCGTAGGCAAAGTCTGCTGGTTATCTTCGGGATCAGCATGCCTCTCATCCTGAATACAATATTTGTTTTTGAGATTATTCCCGGCTTCACTCTCGATATCACACCTATATGTTTCGCACTGATTAACCCTGTAGTTGTGTACGGCCTGCTTCGATTCCGGGTTTTTGACCTGATCCCAATCCACCGCAATGAACTCATTGAGGGTATAAGCGATGGCATTCTGGTTGTGGATCATCTTGATCGTATAACCGACCTGAATCCGGCTGCCTGCCTGATTTTTGATCTTGATGAGAACAGTGTTATCGGAAAGAACATCCTGGAGAAGGTGCCCGTTCTTGAACCCTGGCTCCATTACGATGAGTTGAAAACCTGGCAGCAGCCCCAGATTCAATTTTTCATTGCAGGAAATCCTCGTTATTACAGCCTCAGAATGTCGACTCTCAGCAGTAAAGCCGGGACTACAGTCGGCCGGCTGATCATTGTGCGCAATATTACCCGCCTTAAAGAAAGTGAACTCGCAGAACGTGAAGCCCGCCGCATTGCTGAAAATCGGTCCAGCGAACTGGAAGCGCTGAGCCAGTTTGCGGGAGCCCTGAATCACGCCACAACTCTGGAAGAAGTTACAACCTCAGGATTTCATGTTCTCCTAAGTCATGTGAATGCCAGCGCTGCCTGGCTTATTCTTACCCGAAATCTGACCCCCCCCATACTGGCCGCCGTCCACACGCATGACGGCTCCATGGATCCAGCTAGTTTTGATTCCTCTCGTTGTGCTGACTGCCCTTCATCAGGAATGATTTTCAGTAAGCAGTTTTCCATTCATGAGATCACCAACTGCGCACTTCTGGAGACTATTACCAGGGACACCGAAGCCACACCACACCATCTTTGTGTACCACTGCACATTGGAGACCGTGTATTAGGCTCGCTGAACCTGGCTTTTTACGAACCGGTTCAATCAGAGATGGTTCGCAGAAACTTCTACACCACTATTGCACAACAGCTCAGCGCAGCTATTGAGCGGACCAGCCTGTTCGAGGATGTTCAGCGCCTGGCCATCACCGACCCCCTCACCGGATTATTCAACCGCCGGCACCTCGCCTACCTGGCCGACCGCGAACTCAGGCGCGCTGTACGCATGGACCGCCCACTTGCGGTGATCATGATGGATCTGGACCACTTCAAACAGGTCAACGATCTTTACGGCCATATGACCGGCGACCGGATTCTGAAGGAAATAGCCCTCCGCTGCCAGCAGGGGCTGCGCCAGATGGATCTCCTGGCCCGGTATGGTGGAGAAGAGTTCATATTCCTCCTTCCTGAATGCGACTTCGAGCGTGCAGTCCAGGTTGCTGAGCGCCTGCGTGAGGCAATTTCAGAAGCTCCCTTTTACACCCCAAGTGATCTCATCTGGGTGACTGCCAGCTTCGGAGTCAGCGCCAAGATACCCGGGGAAGAAATTACACTTGAAAACATGATCCAGGAAGCAGATATTTCGCTGTACAGCGCAAAAGCTACCGGCAGGAACAATGTAAAGGCATAATTCCACCTCTCATTTTTTTATGTTCCAATAATCAACTCTCCCCTGCCCGTTTGATTTCCATGCATACAACGTAAAAAAAAGATTTCCTTACACATTCAGACTGTTAACATCAAACAAAAATCCGGCTGCCTGGCCGGACTTTTCAAAACGAAAATATTTCCTCCCCAATTCAAACAGATAACCCGTTTTCCACTCCGGAACATGACTCCTACTGTTAGTACTATTTCAATATCAATTGTACAGGGTAAGCTGCTGACCAGGAAGTAATCGGATTTCCGGCATAAGAGACATTTCCATGGACTTCCGCCCATAAAAACTGCCGCCCTCCTGCGTCTTCACAAACCTTATCAGAAACTGCCTGCTGGAAGGCAGAGACAAGCGTTCAAGCAAACTGGAACGCCGGAATTCAACGCTTATACACGCTGCTTAGTAATGTAGGACGCAGTCTTAGGCCGCTCTCAGGGGCAGGCTTTCTGCGCCAGGGCGATTGCGCCCAGCACACCCGCCCTGTCACCCAACCCGGGCGGTACAATATACTCGTCAATGTTCTCCTGGATAGCTGGAGAGACTATATAGCCATTGAGTATCTCCTGCACTCCCCGGCGCACCTTCGGGAAAAGCTGCTGCTGCTTCATCACGCCCCCGCCCAGCACAATACGCTGTGGCGAAAGACAACAGACATAGATCGATAAGGCTTTGGATATGTAATCAGCTTCCAGGTCCCAGGCTTGATGATCGGCTGGAAGTTCCTCCGCCGGCTTTCCCCAGCGCTTGTTCATCGAGGGGCCTGATGCCAATCCTTCAAAACAATCGCCGTGATAAGGGCAAACTCCTTCAAATGGGTCGGCATTCCGATCATGTGAAAGGTAAATGTGACCTGTCTCCGGATGGGTCAGGCCATGCAGGAGGTTCCCTTCAACCATCACGCCGCCGCCTATACCGGTCCCAACTGTAAGGTATATAAAAGTGGATAGTCCTCTGGCTGCGCCCCAGCGGTATTCTCCATGCGCAGCACCGTTAACGTCGGTATCGAACCCCACTGGAATGCCGAACTCTCGCTGAAGGACCCCCACAACTTCGGTGTTCTTCCAACCGGGTTTGGGTGTTGAAGTGATAAAACCATAGGTAGCTGAATCCGGATGCAAATCAACAGGACCGAAACTTGCCACACCCAGTGCCTGAAGATCGAAAACCTGACTCTGTTGTTTGAAAAAGTCGACTACCCTGGAGAGTGTCTCCTGTGGCGTCGTAGTGGGAAACTTTGCCAGAGCTGCTATATCGTCCGGCCCACTGCCTGCAGCACAGACAAATTTTGTGCCTCCCGCTTCGATTCCTCCCCATACTTTATTCCCTGAACCCATCGAACCTCCTTCCCACCAATCTGCTCCCTGATTCCTCACCGGATCTACATACGTCTGCCTGCCCGCCGGCAGGGTCAGTACCCTCTCCAGTTTATCGAAAAAAAGGTATCCAGATCAGTAGACAGAATTCCATAATCCCGAAATCATTCTCAATCTGTTCTATTCCAGAATGGCTGTGATTGCAAATCTATCTATCCAGAACTGTTCCTTACTATACCTGATCGTACACCTGTGGATTTGCACAAAACGGAAGCCGCTCGCCTTTAAGACCGGCTAGCAGGTTTTCCGCCGCGATCACAGCCATACGGTTACGAGCCGTCACACTGGCACTGGCAATATGCGGAGTGACAATCAGGTTATCCAGCAGCAGCAGTGGAAAATCACCCGGCATCGGTTCGGGTTCGGTTACATCCAGCGCAGCTGCCGCTATCGTGCCATCCAGCAAGGCATGATACAGGGCATGGGAATCAACCACTGCCCCTCTTGCCGTGTTCACCAGTACAGCCGTAGGTTTCATCAATGCAAAGCGTTCCTGGTTCATCAGGTGGTGTGTCTGCTCCGTCAGCGGGGTATGCAATGAGACAAAATCCGACTCTTGCAGCAATGTGTCCAGATCGACCTGCCGCAGCACACCCGGCTGATCCGGCAAAATCTGCACTTCAGCCGGGTCGGTGAACAGCACCTTCATCTGGAACCCCTGCGCACGCCTTGCCAGGGCCTGGCCGATGCGGCCAAAGCCCACAATGCCCAGCGTTGCCCCCCACAGATCCGCGCCAAGCAGCAGGCGAGGCCCCCAGGTCTGCCATTTTCCAACCCGCACGAAGCGGTCCGCTTCCACTACCCTGCGCGCGGCCGCGCACAGCAAGGCGAAGGCGAAATCGGCTGTTGTTTCAGTAAGTACACCAGGAGTATTGCCCACCGGAATACCCCGCCTCACAGCTTCGGAAATGTCTATATTGTCAAAACCCACTGCGTAATTACTGATCACGCGCAGCTTCGGCGCAGCCGCAATCACCTCCGCATCTACAGGGTCAGTGAGCAGGCATAGAAGGCCATCGACCTCCCGCACAGCCTCGATCATTTGCTCCTTCGAGGGGGGAAGGTCACCCGGCCAGATCGTTTTCTCCACTACATCTTCGAGGAGATCGAGCCCTTTCTGAGGAATTCTTCTGGTAATGAATACACTGTCCATAGGGGTCTCCTGCCTCAAACAATCAGATGATTTCAGTTGATAGGATACCGGAAACCTGACAAACATGGAAATACCGGTTGTTATCAGGAGAGCTGAGAGAAATCCTCATTACTGAAGAGTGATCAACTATCCTTAATGAACCCTCCCCGCAGCAAGCTGCGGGGTATCCAGTCTAGTATCTTTC
>JAFGNH010000058.1 GCA_016927115.1 Anaerolineales bacterium
TCCTCGTTCTACCCTCTACGTGTCGTTGCGAGCTTGCGAAGCAATCTGCGGTTGACTGTACTGGTCTGATGGATTCACTCAAAGCAGGATACCTCACTGGATTATTAAACCCGGATTAACCATCAGAGTGGTATGCGCCAGGTTTATAAAGGTTCCACACCTGAAGAAGATCCATTCAACCCGCTGAGCTAAAAGCAGGTTGCCACGATCGCTCCTGTTTTATCGGGGTTCCGGCAATCATCAGGACGCTCCTCGCAAGGACACCCGGGTTGTTACCACGGCCGCTCCTCTCATTTCCATGGGTTTCAACTCCGGATTCTTGAGACAGAAGTAGTAATTATTTATTCCAACCCATCTTAGGAATTCAGTAGTTATGTCACCTTACAGGACTATTCCTGCGCACCAGGTTCTGGTTTACAATCTACCGCGATGAGTAAAAAAGGAACCGATGACTTTTCTGCCGGACTGGACCCCTTCAATTCTGCAGAAGATACGAGGGAAACACACACACACCAGGAAAAAACCCGCCGTTTAATATCGCGGCCGGATCCAAACACCACGCCTCCCTGGAACACCAATGGCACACAGCCATCCAGGGCTCCAGTTCAGGATGATCCGCTCGGCCGCTTCCAGGCCTTGAGGCCTGTAAGCACACCGCTGCCCCTTGAACCTCCAACTCCTGTAATTCCTCGAAAACGGCGCGGCTGCGGCTGCCGCCTTATCCTGCTCCTCACGATTACCAGCCTGCTGTATCTTCTCTTCCCGATGCACACCAATATGCTTGTACTCGGCCTTGACCGCGCCCCGGAAGGAACTGACGCCAGCCGTACAGACACCAACATCCTGATAAGTGTGATCCCTCTGCAGCCGACCGTTAACATGCTATCCATCCCTCGGGACCTGTGGGTCCCCATCCCGGATGTCGGAGAGAACCGCATCAACACAGCGCATTACTTCGCGGAACTTTCTCAGCCCGGCAGCGGGCCGCAGGCTGCGTTGGAGACTGTGCGTGTGAATTTCGGAGTGACAGTGCATTATTACGCCCGCATTCGTTTCGATGGCCTGCAGGATATGGTAAACAGCATGGGGGGTGTAACAATCGACCTGCCCACCGCCATGTCCGGTTATGACGCTGGAAAACATCAACTCAATGGGGAGCAGGCGCTTGCTTTCGCCAGAAACCGGCAGGGGAGCGACGACTTTTTCCGTATGCAGAGAGGCCAGCTTTTGATTACAAGTGTGATGATAAAACTCGCCAACCCGGTCAACTGGATCTACCTGCCCGCTGTTTTCCGTGCTGCATTCCAATCCACGGATACCAATATCCCAATCTGGCAAATGCCGCGCCTGGGCCTTGCCTTGTTCCGGGCTGTTTTGAGTAATACCTTAAACACACAAACTATCACACGTGACATGGTGACCCCTTTCACCACCAACCAGGGTGCCAACGTGCTGCTGCCCGACTGGGCTGCGATTAATCCACTGATAGCAGAAATGTTCGGCCGGTAACAGCTTTCAACGCAGCCGTACTTCTCCATCACTTGTATTTTCGAGACAGTGGATTTTGGCAATCTGTAAATATCCCCGGCTCCTTGCATTCTTCTCTGGATGGCACGTGGCGAAATGGGGGCTGAAAAGCTCTCAATCACGCAACCCGGGCTGTCCTTTACCGTATAGTGTATGGAAAAACAATAAATCAAACGAACCCTGAAACAATGGAGGTGGAAGAATGGGAATCCTGATCGGTTTTATAGGTTTGATCGTCGGCCTGGTTTTCGGTTTAATCGGTGGATTGATCGGTCTGGTGTTTGGTATTCTCGGTGGAATACTTGGCGCGCTGGGGGGCTTACTGGGGCTGATCTTTGCCTGACCCGCGCTCAGGCACCCTGTCACCCGGCCCCGGTAGATCCTGCCGTGAGAGATTCTCTTGCGGCAGGATTCACTTTTCCCCACCTTTTTTTTAAACCAGATCCGGCCGCAGCGCCACCGCATCCCTCAGATAACTGTGCTGCATTTCTGCCTGGGTCTTATCCGTATCCCACAACACCAGTACCCGAATACACATGGGCAGTGAATCCTGCACCGGCATCTCCTGAACACAGAGCAGCGCCGCCCGGGTCCATCCCAGTTCCCTTGCTGCAGCTGCAGGCGCTGCGGCATCGAGGTCCGGGGTAGCTGAAAACCAGGCGCTCACGACTCTATCGGTCTGGAGGTCATTCTTTGCCACAAGATCCTGGAGCATCTCACGGGCGGCCGCCAGGATTGCACTGCGAGAATTGGTCTCCACGGTAATCGCACCGCGTATTGCACATAACCCCATGAGTTTCTCCCTTTTCATTTCGCTTCATTGTAACCAATACAGTGCTTTCTTCAAAGGCTGCAATTGACCCGTTTTTCCATGTGGGTAAAACAGGGGAAGAAGAATCTGAACCGGGAAACCTTCCGATTGAAAGGTTGCCTGGAACCCGTCCATACGGATGAAACGGCTCCACATGCTTTCCATTCGTGTACAGACAGATAAAACCTTAAATGATTTAACCTATCCCAGGGAAACGCTTGACGCCGGCGTAATAACTGTGCTATGATCTTTCAAATTATGGAAAAACAGATGGCACGCACAGCTTTCTTTTTTTATTACTATTATTTTACGACGGAGGCCGCCCCCCCGCTGCTGTGCGCTGACTGATTGACACTAAATACAGGTTTACCCAGGCGCTGAGCATCGGCTCAGCGCCTTTTTTTTATATATATTGCCAGGATTGGGAGAATCTTATGATCATCGTTATGAAAAAGGAAGCAAACGCCGCCGATATTGCCATGGTTGTCGCTCGAGTTGAAAAACTCGGCTACCAGGCCCATTTAAGTACAGGTGAAGAGCGTACGATTATCGGCCTGATCGGCGGTCAGCGGCCGGTGGATAAAACACAATTTGAAGTGCTCGAGCCTGTAGAAAAAGCCATGCCCGTGATGCATCCGTACAAACTTGCCTCACGTGACATGCACCCTAACGGCACGATGGTTGCCCTGAACGGCTTCAAACTCGGTGGGGAAAAGATAGGTATCATCGCCGGTCCGTGTGCCGTCGAGAGCCGCTCCCAGTTCCTGGAAACAGCATATGCTGTGAAGGAAGCAGGCGCCACAGCGCTTCGTGGGGGAATCTTCAAACCACGATCTTCTCCTTACAGTTTCCAGGGCCTCGGTGAAGAGGGATTGGAACTGATAAGCGAAGCGTATGAGCTTACCGGGCTGCCTGTTGTTACAGAAGCGCTCTCCCCGGAGCAGGTACCACTGGTCGCCAGACATGCGGCCATGATCCAGGTTGGTGCCCGCAATATGCAGAACTTCGCCCTGCTCCAGGCGGTCGGCCAGTCGGGCCAACCGGTGCTCCTTAAACGCGGCATGATGGCCACGATTGAAGAGTGGCTGATGGCAGCAGAATATATCCTGGCAAATGGTAACCCTCATGTTGTTCTGTGTGAGCGTGGTATCCGCACTTTTGAACGCGCCACACGCAACAGTACCGATATCAGCTCCATCCCGGTTATCAAGCAGGCATCTCATCTACCGATCATTCTCGACCCCAGCCACAGCACCGGGCGCCATAACTACGTGGCTGCTGTCGCCCGGGCCGGTATCGCAGCCGGTGCAGATGGGCTGATTATCGAAGTCCACCCCCGACCCGAAGAAGCTCTGTCAGACGGTGCTCAATCCTTGAAACCGGAAAAGTTTGCTCGTTTGGTAGAAGAAACACGGGCAATCGCCGCGGCTATCGGGAGGAGCCTGTAATGCGCCTCTCTTCGCTGCGGGTCTGCATTGTCGGGCTGGGACTGATGGGCGGCTCGCTGGCAGCAGCGTTGAAGGGCAGCTGTGATTTTCTGATCGGCTATGATCGCGATCCCGCCACACGCAATCAGGCCGGGCGGCTTGGCCTGTGCAACAGTGTAGCCCCAGATCTTTCCTCTGCCTTACAAAACACCGACCTGCTGCTGCTGGCAGTGCCGGTGCGTTCCATCCTCTCCATCCTCAGCCAGATCGGTAATATGCTGCCGCAGCCAGCCCTGGTAATGGACATCGGTTCAACAAAAGCTGTTGTCCTTACAGCAATGGAAAAGCTGCCCGCCGGTGTCGATGCCATCGGTGGACATCCCATGTGCGGTAAAGAGGTGTCCGGAATAGCAGCCGTTGATGCGGAGCTGTATCGAGGCTGCCGGTTTGTTCTCTGCCCACTCGAACGCACCCGGCCCGAATCACTCGAACTGGCCAGGGAACTTATCAGCCTGCTTGAGGCGGTTCCGCTGGTGATGGATTCCGCGCAGCATGACCGGCTTGTTGCGCTCACCAGCCACCTGCCCTATCTGCTGGCGTCTATATTGGTTCAGACTGCCTCGTCACAGGCCGGTACCCAAGCTGTCTGGGATCTGGCTGCCGGCGGCTTTCGCGATACATCACGCGTCGCTGCCAGCAATCTGGCAATGATGATAGATATTCTGCTAACCAACCAGCGCCCCATCCTGGATGCACTCTCCACCAGCCAGGCACTCCTGCAGGATCTCTCGGAAGCCATATTACAGAAGGACGAGGAGGAACTCCATGCCATCCTTGAGCCAGCCCGTCAAATCAGAGCTTCACTAATCCTCCCGCCGGCTGAAGAGAAGGAAGCCTGATGAATCTGACACTATCCGGAAACGCAAAGCCACTGCTCGGAAACCCGCAGCTGCCGGGAGACAAATCGATATCACACCGCGCCCTGCTGCTGGCCAGTTTGGCGGAAGGACCGAGCCGGATTCGCAACTTCCTTCATGCAGGTGTTACAGATGTGATGGTAAAGAGCCTTTCTGCACTGGGTATCGAGACTGAATACCTCAACCAGGATGATCTGCTGGTTCTCGGCCATGTCTGGCAGGCACCGGAACGCACCCTGGACTGCGGCAATTCCGGCACCACCATGCGTTTTCTGCTCGGAGCATTGGCGTCCAGCACGTTTGTATCCACGCTTGACGGCACCGACAGATTGCGCCAGCGGCCGATGGCCCGGGTGGTTGAACCGCTTACCCGGATGGGCGCCAACATCCGCACCCCTTCTGCAAAACACCTGGCACCGCTGACCATCCAGGGAGGCCCCCTGCACGGTATTGAATACACCCTTCCGGTAGCTTCAGCACAGGTGAAAACCGCCCTGCTTATAGCCGCCTTGAACGCAGAAGGCCCCACCATACTGGAGGAACCCGGACCCTCGCGCGATCACACAGAACGTATGCTGATAAGTATGGGCGTTTCGCTGCAAAAAAATGGAAACCGGATCCGCCTGGAGCCTGAAAACACTAAGCTGCCGCCGCTGAGTACAACCGTCCCGCGGGACATCTCCGCTGCAGCCTTCCTCATCACCGCTGCGCTCATTGTTCCCGGGTCCAGACTGTACCTCAACCAGCTGGGCGTCAACCCGACCCGGACTGGACTGATAGACGTAATCAAACGTATGGGCGCCCGGATCAAAACCGGGCCTGTCACAGTGATCAACAGTGAACCCGTGACCGATCTTGAAATCTCATTCAGCGAACTGCAGGCAACTGATATTTTCGGTGAAAATGTAGTCCGGATGATTGATGAGTTTCCCATTTTCGCAATTGCCGCCACACAGGCAAAAGGAACCACAACAGTACGGGATGCCGGGGAACTTCGCATCAAGGAGTCCGACCGTATCACCGCCCTGGTCACCGAACTTCGCAAGATGGGTGCAGCGATCGAGGAGTGCTCTGATGGCTTCGTGGTGGACGGCCCCACCAGGCTGAAGGGCGCTGTGGTGCAATCGCACGGGGACCACCGCCTTGCGATGGCTCTCTCTATCGCCGGCCTGGTTGCCGAAGGCGAAACCGTCGTGGAAGGGGCGGATTCCATCGAGCAGTCTTTCCCGTCTTTTCCCTCGGTGCTGGCTGAAATGGGTGTGGATATCCGATGAAAAAAGTGGGGTTGTTGGGTTTTGGTATCGGCTACTCACTTTCGCCGGCGATGCACAACGCTGCGTTTGCCGATCATGAACTACCCTGGCACTATCACCTGCTGGATGTTTCACCCGAAACGCTCCAGGGGGCCCTCTCAATGCTGCGGCAGGATCCATGGATGGGTGCAAATGTAACCATCCCCTTCAAGGAAGCTGTACTTCCTTATCTCGATCAACTCAGCCCGGCCGCTGAAAGTATTGGTGCAGTGAATACTATTGTCCGCCGGAAGGGCCGGTTAATCGGAGAAAACACTGATTATGCCGGATTCCGCCAGGATCTGGAAACTCTCGGCTGGCTGGAAAACCCGGGGAAGGTGCTGATTTTCGGAGCCGGCGGAGCCGCCCGGGCAGCTGCTCTGGCACTTCTTCAGGAAAGCTGCCCGGTAAGCTTGCTTGCCAGAACTCCTTCCAGGGCTGAAAAGTTCTTCTCGTCACTCGAACCTGCGCTGCAGTCAAAGCTCGATCTGCTGCCGTTGAACCCTGAGTCAGTCCGCAAGGCCGCAGCCCATGCCGTACTGGTGGTTAACGCCACACCGCTGGGTGGAGCCGCATTGCCCACAAAGAACCCATGGCCAGAGGTTGTTCAGCCGCCACCATCAGCCCGTTTCTACGACTTGACCTACAACCCACCTGTGACTCCCTTTCTGCAATATGCCCGCTTTTCCGGCCTTCCGGCAAGCAGCGGATTAGGAATGCTGGTGGCTCAAGGCGCTCTGTCTTTCCAGCTCTGGACAGGCCAGGCACCAAATCTGATATTGCTGCGCGCTGCCGCGCTTCTCGAACTGGAGGAATACCATGCTTCGATTTCTGACAGCCGGTGAATCACACGGCCCCTCCCTGACCCTGATTCTGGAAGGCTTCCCTGCCGGGATGCCGCTGGATATACAGGACCTCGCCGCTGACCTCGGCCGGCGGCAGACCGGTGCAGGATCCGGTGATCGTATGAAAATCGAGGATGATGGCGCCCGGATCACAGGCGGCGTCCTGGCCGGACATACAACCGGCGCACCTGTTGCCATTACCATCCCCAACAAGGATTTTATCAGTTGGGAAAAGAAAGTTATCGATCCGATGAGTATTCCCCGCCCGGGCCATGCGGACCTTGCTGCTGCGCTCAAATACGGTTATCCCGATCTGCGGTTGGGATTGGAGCGCAGCTCAGCCCGTGAAACAGCCGCACGGGTTGCCATTGGTGCCATCTGCCGCAAACTGCTGCTGCGTTATGGAATTTCGATTGGCAGTTATATTTCCCAGATTGCCTCTGTCCGGGCGAATTTCACTGGAAAAACGCTCGAAGAGCGGATCCGGCAGGCTGAGGAATCAGCCGCCCGGTGCCCTGATCCGGAAGCCACCCGGAAGATCCTGCAGGCAATTGATATTGCAGCCAATGCAGGAGATACGCTGGGAGGCGTAATAGAACTGGCCGCACTGAATGTTCCACCAGGGCTGGGCAGCCATGTACACTGGGACCGGCGTTTGAGCAGCAGGCTGGCCCAGGCTTTGATGAGCATTCCAGCGATCAAAGCAATGGAGATCGGAGAAGGTGCCGGTTTCGTTTCCGGCAGCGGCTCCACCAGCCATGACGGTATAAAACTACAGGACGGGAGGTTGGAACGTACAAGCAACCACGCCGGCGGTTTGGAAGGCGGCATCAGCAACGGCGAACCAATCCTGGTTCGTCTGGTTATGAAACCTATTGCCACCACCCGCATCGGTTCGCCATCCGTGAACCTCATCAGCGGCGAAAGTGCGGTATCCCGCTACGAACGATCGGATGTGTGTCCTGGGCCGCGTGCTGCTGTGGTCGGCGAGGCAATGATGGCCATTGTGCTTGCAGGTGCTCTCCTGGAGAAACTCGGAGGAGATACGGTCTCCGAAATGGATCAACGCTGGTTTCAAATGCGAACTGGACGGCTGGAAAACATGGAGGTGAGAGATGAACCCACTGTCTTCTGGCCGTAATCTGCCCAAACCAGAAACGGGCTCCGGCAAGCAGAATAGCATCGCCGGGGTTCCAGTGGTAAATCCCGGGAACATTGTGCTGGCCGGCCCGTCTGGCAGCGGAAAGAGTACTGTGGGGCAAGCCCTGGCAGAAGCGCTTTCCCGTCCCTTCCTGAGCATCGATGAAATAATCGTCCGGCGGGCGGGGATGTCCATCGAAAAGATCTTTGCCCAACAGGGAGAAGCGGCTTTCCGGCAGATGGAAGTTCAGGTCTGCAAGGAGACGGCAGCACTCACCGGCCATGTGATTGCCTGCGGTGGAGGGGCACTCCTCGACAAAAACAACCGGGAAGCATTTGAAGCAGGTGGAACCATCGTGATGCTGCACTGTGAAACCGGCGAGCTGATACAGCGGCTGCAGGAAGGAGGGCGCCCGCTGCTGGGTTCGGAGCCGGCTAAAACCCTTCCGGCGCTGCTCGAAAAACGCAGGGACCACTACCTTTCCTTCCCGAACACGGTCGATGTAAGTGGATTGAATGTGAAAGAAAGTGTCCGCAAGCTGCAGGAAACTGCAATACGCGCCTCTCTGTTCCACACAGACGTCCGGCCAGACCCTCCCTCCCGGCTGCTGCTGGGCGAGGACATCACCGGCGTTTTGGATAAGCAGCTGCTGGAATTGGGCCTGAAATCTCCGATCGTTGTGGTTTGCGATTCAAACACCGGTCCGCTCTACGGCAGACAGATTGCTGAGCTGCTGGGGGGTTCCCATTTTTCATTTACAGCAGGTGAACAGTATAAAACGAGCGATACTCTCCAACAGGTGTATGATTTTCTTTACACCAGCAGGATGGAGCGCCAGGGGACCATCATTGCGGTCGGCGGCGGTGTTGTCGGAGATCTGACCGGCATGGCAGCCGCCACCTGGCTGCGTGGTGTGCGCTGGGTAAATGTTGCCACCAGCCTGCTTGCGATGGTTGATTCCAGCCTCGGAGGAAAGGTTGCGATCGATATGCCGTATGGTAAAAACCTCGTTGGCGCTTTTTATCCTCCCGCATTGATTCTCTCTGATACAGGTGTACTGAACACCCTGCCTGAGATAGAATTCCGCTGCGGCATGGCTGAACTGATAAAGACCGCCCTTATCGGCGACCCGCTTTTATTCAGCTGGCTGGAGAAGGGCGGCCGGCCATCCACGAAATGGATCCAACGCGCAGTGCAGGTGAAAGCCCGGATTGTAAAAGAGGATCCGCTTGAGAAGGGAATCAGAGCCAGTCTCAACCTGGGACATACCATTGGTCACGCTATCGAAACCGCCTCCAACTATTCTGTCCGCCATGGAGAGGCTGTTGCCGTCGGGCTTCTGCTGGAAAGCCGTTTGGCCGAGAAGCTGCAGCTGGCTGAAGCCGGCCTTTCCGATCGGATAAATCGTGTCCTCCAGCAGTGGCAGCTGCCGGTTAATTTAAACGGCGCCTCTCCAGGCCTGATCCTGGAGAATATGAAAGCCGACAAGAAAAACGTCAATCACCAACCGGCTTTTGCACTTCCTGTAGAGCCCGGAATGGTTAAAATAGGCATACAGGTTCCAACACAACTGGTGCGGGATACACTGGCAGAAATGCAGGAGAGCACATGAAAAAAATACTGGTGCTGCACGGCCCCAATCTGAATCTTCTCGGTGAACGTGAACCCGGCATTTATGGATCTCTTTCACTGAAAGGAATCAACAACTTGCTCGAGGAGGAAGCAGCTCAGCTGGATGTAACACTGACCTGCGAGCAATCGAACAGCGAAGGCGAACTCATCGACGCACTGCACCGGGCACAAATAGGCCAGAATGGAGTGGTGTTCAATCCTGCCGGCTACACCCATACTTCCGTAGCACTGCGCGATGCAATTGCAGCGATCCAAATCCCTGTGGTTGAAGTACACCTGAGCAACATCCATTCCCGAGAATCCTTCCGCCACACTTCCCTCACCGCTGGAGCCTGTGCCGGAATGCTGTGTGGTTTTGGCTGGAAGAGTTACCTTTACGGACTGCACGCAATCGTGGAATTGCTGGAGGAACGCATCGTATGAATGGACGTTCAAAGCGATTGAACAACCTCTCTGAAAGCTTCTACCTGGGTCAGGGTGAACGAATCGCGCAGCGCCAGGAGCGTGGATTGGATATCTTTCGCCTCGATATCGGGTCACCGGATCTGCCGCCGCCACCGGAAGTTGTGCACAGGCTGACAGAATATGCGGAATTATCCGGCTCTCACGGCTACCAGTCTCACATCGGCCCGCTCGGACTCCGGCTTGCCTGGGCTGAAGCCTATCAACGCTGGTTCGATGTCCAGCTGAAACCTTCCGACCACATTCAGCCCCTGATCGGCTCCAAAGAAGGGATATTTAATCTCACCCAGACACTGGTCGATCCCGGCCAGGTGGTTCTTGTTCCCGATCCGGCCTATCCCACCTATATCGAGAGTGCACGCTTTGCCGGGGCCGAGGTTGTGACAATTCCGCTGCTGGAGCAGAACAGTTTTCTGCCCGATTTCTCGAGCATCAGCGAAAGGGATCTCAAACGTACACGCCTGCTCTGGTTGAATTACCCCAACAACCCAACCGGAGCGGTTTCTCCTCGGTCAGTCCTGGAAGAAGCCGTCGCACTGGCAAAAAGGTTTAATTTCCTGGTTTGCCATGATGCCGCCTACTGCAAAGTCACCTTTAATGGATACGAAGCAGGCAGCATTCTGCAGATTCCCGGTGCACTGGATTTCGCAGTTGAGTTTAACTCGCTGTCAAAATCGTTCAATATGGCCGGTTGGCGAATGGGAGTGCTGGTGGGCCAGGCAGAATCCATCACCGCGCTGCGCCTGCTGAAAGCTCAATCAGAAAGCGGCCAGTTCCTGCCGGCGATCCAGGCCGGAATTGCCTCGCTGGCGACATCGGAAGGTTGGATCACGCAGCGCAACCAGCAGTACCAACAACGGCGGGATCTGATGGTCACCGCTTTGAAAACAATTCCCGGGTTGAAAGTTCAAACGCCGAAAGCGGGCTTGTATCTCTGGATCAAGCTTCTGAATGAAGAATCCTCGCTGTCCTACTGCCTGGACCTGATGAAAAACACTGGTATCTGTATTGCCCCGGGTTCCATTTACGGCGAATACGGAGAAGGTTTTGTACGACTCTCACTGGTTGCCCCCGGCAAAGTACTGCAGGAAGTTGCTGAACGTTGGAAACAGTGGGCCGAGAGTCGTTCGTCCTGAAAACGGCAGCCCGTCCAGGATCCCGATCGTGCTCCACCCGTTTCCGGCGTTTTATGCGTTTCCCTTCCGGGCAAAGCCCGGTAAAGCCGGGAAGCACAACCGTTCCTTGTTGAACGCACGCCCTCGCCAATGGATGCGTTCCATTCCCGCCACATTCGTTATCAAGACTGATACGCTTACCATTCCCTTCACTGTGTGGCTTCCTCTAACACAATAATCTTAACAACACGCTTTGATTTATACCATTTTTCATATTAAACTTATTCAATAACCTGTTCCGTTGGGTAAAAATTCGATAAACTGGATTTCCGCCAGGGGTGAGAAGGATTCAGAAACCTGGAGACAGAACTGGAATGACCATTGGAAAGAAACATATACACGGACAGGAAATCCTGAAATTTGTACTGCTGGCAGTTGGACTATCCGGGCTCATCACAACCCGCTTCATCAGCTTTCTGCTGTTTCACAGCCTGGTCGAGCTATTTTCCATATGTATTGCCGCTGCCACCTTCCTGATCGTCTGGAATACCCGTGATCAGATCGACAATCCCTATCTTCTCTTCCTTGGCATCGCTCTTCTTCCCATAGCCAGCCTGGATCTTCTCCATACACTTTCCTATAAAGGAATGAACGTTCTTCCCTTCGGGGATTCAAACTTGCCCACCCAGTTATGGATAGCGGCCCGATCTCTGGAAGCATGTGTCTTGCTTCTCGCACCTTTCCTGATCCACCACTCCCTCCGCAGTCGTTCGCTCCTGATCCTTTTCGTGTCGATCCTGGTGCTGATCCTCGGTTTAATTTTCACCGGCCTCTTTCCCGACTGCTATATTGAAGGCCAGGGTCTGACAACCTTCAAAATCTCTGCGGAATATTTTATTTCTGCCAGTCTGCTGCTTTCCATCTTTTTCCTGTATCGCCGGAAAAGTGCATTTGACCCACTGATCCTGCGCTACCTGATTTCCGCCACAATTGCCACAACCATCGGAGAGATTGCCTTCACCTTTTATATCGGTGTATATGACCTGTCAAACGTTATCGGGCATATCTTCAAGGTCATTGCATTCTGGTTCCTGTATAAGGCACTTGTCGAAACCAGCCTGAGACAACCGGTACGGACACTGGTACACAATTTATTACAGAGTGAAACTGCGCTCCGTCTGGAGCGTGATTTCAGTGCTGCGGTTTTTAATACTGTCGGAGCACTGATTATAGTCCTGGATGTGGACGGAAAGATCGTTCGGGCTAATGGGAGGTTCGAACACGCTTTAAAACTGTCCCCGGAACAATATCTCAATCATATTTTCTGGGAACTCCCTGTTTTGACTAAAGATGCATCCAAAATTCGTTCTAACTTTGAACGTACCCCTTCAGAGGAGGAACCTGTCAGTTATGAAGCCCATCTGCAAACAGCGGGTGGGTACCTGCATATCTACCGCTGGACAAACACAGTCATCAGAAATTCGGACAGTAATGCTGAATATGTCATTGCAGTTGGATTGGATATGTCCGAACAGAAAGCTGCTGAAGACCAACTTCGTTTCATCAGCACACACGATACCCTGACCGGTCTCTATAACCGGGCTTTTTTTGAAGCGGAGCTGGGCAGACTTCAGAACAGCCGCCTGTTTCCGATCAGCATTATCATGGCGGATCTGGATAACCTGAAAGACCTGAACGATAGTTCTGGCCATGCTGCAGGCGATGCTGCGCTTAAAGAGCTTGCCCGGATTTTCACCAAAACCTTTCGAAAGGAAGACATTGTCGCCCGCATCGGCGGAGACGAATTTGTAGTGCTCCTTCCGCAAACCGATGCCGGTGCCGCAGAAGAAATAACCAACCGGATTGAAAAAACCTACAAGATTCTCGATGTAAATAGATCTGATTTTCAGCTGAACTTCTCAATTGGATTTGCCACAGCCGAGGCGGGTGCCTCACTCGAGGAGACTCTGGCAAGAGCAGATCAGGCGATGTATACACGCAAGAGAAAAGAATAACGGCGTTTCACCACCCTCACAAACAGAACCTTAATCCCTCCTTATATGTCTGTACCGGTAATTTTCCTCTCCAGACAGACAAATGGAATCACAACCCGATCAAATTTTATATCAGCATATAAAATGATTCGTTCTGTAAACAACGATTGATGTCCCCCGGCTGTCTTTCTGCATCGATACTGCAGCGGCTTTCGTCAAACGGCCGTCTTCCCGGAACACGTTAAAGTGGACTGTATCCGTTCCCGGCTGCCGAAGGATAAAGCCCAGAGACACAGGAACGGCAGGCCCCTTCGCACGTCCGGCTTGATAAAACCCCAAAGACACTTAAAGACTGGAATCCCGCAGGACAGCCCCTGGCGGCCGCCCTTATTTTATCTTTTCAAGTATCAGAAGCTGGAACTACAGGAGGCTGGTCAGCGCAGGTCCTGGTAGTGCAAATGCCAGTTTTCCTCAACTGCCCCTGCTGGAATCAGTGCAGTCCATGGTTTTGCCAGCGCATCACACAGCGCGGTGATACGCTGCATGCGTTCTGCAGCTGTGCAGGTGAGGAAATCCATCCGGGCCTGTCCACTGAGATCCGCGGCCTCTTTCCAGATAGCCCGTCCCGCCAGCACTCCGGACGCCCCGGCACGGCAGGCAGCCTGGACCTGTCGCAGATAGGTCTCAAATTCGACCCCGGCAGAAAGGAGAATCCACGGTACATGAGAGGCAGCATCCAGTTCCTCACAGGCTTCCTTCCAGAGTGTTTCATCCGTACTGCTGCGAACATCAAGTGGAAATTCGGCTTTTAATACATCAATTCCCAATGGCGTCAGATTCTTGGCGGTCTGGATAACGACGCTTCGCTTTTGATCTGAAGTCAGTTTGGGCTGTGCCGGATCGATCGAAAAGGACAGTGGTTCCAGAAACAACGGGAGATCGTAAAACCGGCATGTTTCTGCAACCTCGCGCACCAGTTCTTCCTGTGCGCGTGCTTCAGCAGCATCCGGGTGGTAGTAGAGCAGCAGCTTGACACCGCTCGCTCCCATGCGCCGGATTTTTCCCACGCTCCAGCCCGGCAGCACACGGCTGCGCCGCTCTGTCGTGTCGCCGGCGTATCCTGTAGCCTCAACCGCCATCAGCAGGCCGACATGTCCCGGTAGTGCTCCGGAAGCTATAGCAGGCGCCCCGCCGATTTCCGGGTCCAGCAGTATCCCGCTCGTATAGGGAGCCAGGGAGCGGGTTACTTCTTTCTTGAAGGCAACCATCTGCTCAAACGATACACTATCCGAGTTTTCGGGATTAAGTGCGCGCCGCAGGTTGCCGCGGTGATCCAGTGCCAGCATCGCAAATGTTCCCCGCCGGGTAGCGCACTGCGCGAGGCCCCGAAGTTTTCCAACTGTCGTATTCATACATAATCCTCCAGCCAGTCAAGTGATCCAACCAGATTGAATGCCTCCAGATACCGGTGGATCGAACCCGAGATTTTATCAACAACATGCGCATGCGGGTTACTTACCATGTCAGACACATTGTGATACAGCTTTTCCCTCGCCGCAACTACTGTTGGCTCCGTCCAGATGTAGCGTGCTCCCGTCTGAATCATCCAGGACTGCCGCTCAGGGCTGAGTTCTGCAAAACTCAGGCCGCGCTCTTCCGGCTGCTGCCATTTCTGCCAACGCCCCGAATCGACAACAGCAGCCCGCAGCTCGTTTATAAACCCTGACCGCTCGCCCGGCCTGCCGGCAAACACCTCTTTCTCCATTGCTTCCAGTTCCTCCAGCGCCAGGACTTCCTCGCTGGTGAATTCCGGGCCGACATTGGCTCCACCCATTCCCATTGCCGGGTACTCACCCGGATTCTCCACCCAGTCGGTGTAATGTCCTTTGATCAGTGAACCTAACGGATGGACCAGGTTATACAGGCTTCGAGCCGCATCAGGGTCGAATGAGGTTGTATGCAGATCCGTCCCCACCTGGGCAACAATGAACACAGGCCAGACATCCATCAACCCTTCCGCATTCAATCCCTCCTTCAATGATGTGAGAAATCCGGCAAAACGATCCAGCTCCACCAGGCCGCCATGGACCTCTTCGGTGCCGACCTCATAATCCACCGGCGGCAGCCCGAGGTGAACCCGCTCAATTTCGGTATGCCGGATCAGCTCCACAGTCCGGTTCACCACCAGATCCACCGGCAGTGGTTTGTCTGGCGGTAAAGTACGATCCACTGTCGGGTCAATATGCAGCAGTTTGTATCCTGCTTTCAAACTGGCGGTCAGGCTGGCTTTCACCGCGGCCATGGTTTCATCGAGAGTAAGCCTGTCCAATGTATGGCGGTCCTTCAACCACGGTCCGCCGTGGTCCAGGCATGGATACAGCGGGCCATCCCAGCTGATTTCCCGGGCATAGTCCTCCAACCGGCTGACAAACCCGGCCTGTGTCCAACCGGTATAGCCGCCGTCGGTATCCACTTGATTGAGGGTGGCGGCAAACAGCATGGGTGCGTTCGCCTCAGCCGCTGCCTGTACAGCTGCCTGCAGCACCGCCTCTGAATTGGGGCACACAGCCAGCAGGGTTGTCTTGCGCAGTCCCGTTTCACGCCATCTGGTAATTTGAGAAATCCATTCGTTCAGAGTAAACATGCTTTCTCTCCTTTTTATCATTCCTCATCCCCGCTGCCAGTTTTCCATATCAAACATCGTTTTATCGGATAACTCCAGTCATGTTCCTGCTGGTTCCCGTTCATAATATCGCCTGCAATCACATTCCAAGCATTTTCTTGCACTTTCGAAAACTCCAGCTTGACATTTATGCTTGATTTTGCTAGATTATAGACAGAATTCTTATAAATTGCAAAGTTACGATCAATGTTAATCAAAAACGATAATCTACTGAGATACGAAAGACATATACGGATCCGCTCCGTTGTGGAAAAACAGGGTCAGGTGACTGTAGCTGAGCTGAGCGAGATGTTTGACGTCAGTGAAGCAACAATCCGTCGCGATCTTGAAGAGCTGGATGGTCTGGGCTGGGTCCGTCGCACCCATGGCGGCGCCGTCCGTCTCGAACGAGCCGCCCGTGAGCTTCCCATGATCCAGCGGGTACCCGAGCAGCAGGAAGCCAAACAGCGCATCGGAGCGGCTGCTGCCGGTCTGATAAGCGACGGTCAAACTGTCTTCCTCGGCTCCGGGTCGACAGTCCTTGAAATCGCCCGGACGCTCCCGGAAGGGATTCGCCTGACGGTAATCACCAACTCCCTCCCTATCATCAACGAACTCGCCCAGCGCGAGCAGATCGAGATGATCGTGATTGGCGGGCAGTTCCGCCAGAGTGAGCTCTCGATGGTCGGCCACGTCGCCGAACAGGCCATCCTGGAATTCCGTGCTGATTTTGCCTTCATCGGTATGCACGCAGTGGATACTTTCCACGGCTTCACCAATGATTACCTGCCAGAAACAATGACGGATCGTGCCATTATCCAGATCGCCCACCAGGTGGTTGTTGTTGCTGACCATACCAAGTTCGGACGGGTCAGCTCAGTTCTGGTTGCCCCTTTGACTTCTGCAAAAACGATTATTACGGATAAAGAGCTTCCTGATGATACTGTCCAGGAGCTCCGGGATGTCGGCCTGGACTTGATTCTTGTGTGAGCCGGATCCATCCGGCTCAGGAGTAATAATGCCTTCAATCCGGGAAAGCGAACCTGTCCCCCAGCTTGTTACGGCACATACCCGGGTACCGCAGCCGCGCTTCCCTGTGATCGATATGCACAACCACCTGGGGCATACTTTCGGCGGCGGCTGGATCGACCGGCCGCTCACCCAACTGCTCGACCAGATGGATCAGGCCGGAGTCCGGATCCTGGTGGATCTTGATGGCGGCTGGGGCGAATCAATCCTCCAGCAGCATCTGGATGCCTTTAAGTATCACTCCCCCGAACGATTTTTTCACTTTGGTGGCGTTGACTGGGATCGCTGGCCGGAAATGGGCAGCCGATTCCCTGGTTGGGCAGCAGACAGGATCCGACAGCAGGCTGCCTGGGGTGCGCAGGGGCTGAAAATCTGGAAGAACCTCGGCCTTCACGTTCGCGATGAGCAGGGAACCCTTGTCCCCGTTGACGATCCACGGCTGGACCCGATCTGGCAGCAGGCTGCTGAGCTGAATATTCCGGTAACAATCCACTGCGCCGATCCGGTCGCGTTTTTCCAGCCGCTGGACAATACAAATGAGAGGCTGGAAGAGCTGGCACGCCACCCGGACTGGCATTTCCCACACCCGCCCTTCCCCATTTTTGATACTCTCATCCACCAATTTGAGCGCCTTGTGCTGCGCCACCCAAACACCACTTTCATCGGTGCCCACGTCGCCGGGTATGCTGAAAACCTCGGTTGGGTTGCCGATCTGCTGGACCGTGCTCCCAATCTCTATATCGATATCAGCGCCCGTACCGCCGAACTGGGCCGCCAGCCTTACACCACCCGAAAATTTTTCCTGGACTATGCAAAACGCATCCTGTTTGGCCTGGACAACCCGGTAAACCCGGATGACTACGCTCTTGTCTACCGTTTTCTGGAAAGTACAGATGAATACTTCCCCTATTCACTCGAACCGATCCCGCCCCAGGGACACTGGTATATTTACGGTTTATATCTCCCCGAACCTGTCCTTGAGAAAGTGTACCGTTCCAATGCACTTGCCATGTGCACAGGAGAAAAGGTTAATTGATGGTATCCACACACAATACGTATACTGAAATAAAAAGTTCCCCCACTGTCTGGGAGCAGACGCTTACGAATTTCCTGCAAAAAAAATCCGAACTGGAATCTTTTCTGCGTCAGGATTCCTTCGACCAGGTGCTGTTCACCGGCTGCGGCTCTACTCACTACCTTTCCCAGACTGCCGCCGCACTTTTTCAGAATACCACACGGGTGCCTTCCAGCGCGCATCCCTCATCAGAGATCTGGATCTATCCCGACCAGATTCTTAATCCTGGCGGAAAGAAACTCCTGGTTGCCATTTCCCGCTCGGCTGAGACCTCAGAGACGATCGAGGCCGTCCACACCTTCCGCAAGTACAACCAGGGCAAGGTGCTGGTGATCACCAACTACCCCGGCCGCGCCCTTGCACAGCTGGCGGATTTTCTGCTCGCCGCACCTGCAGGCCAGGAGCAAAGTGTCGCACAGACACGTTCGTTCAGCAGCATGCTATTGCTGGCACAGCTTCTCGCTGGAACTGCTGCCGGGCTCGCTATCCCGGATACCGTTCTTCAACTCCCACAACTCTGCCAGAACCTTTTTGACGAGCAGGAAACGAAGGTGCTTTCTCTTGCTGAGGATTCTTCCCTGGAGAATTTCTTCTTCCTCGGCGGCGGCCCGCTATACGGCATAGCATCGGAAGCTATGCTCAAGATGAAGGAGATGTCGCTCTCCCACAGCGAAGCTTTCCACCCGCTTGAGTTCCGCCATGGACCCATGTCCATGGTCGACCCTCGGGCACTGGTTATTGGATTGCTCTCACAACCCGGCTTCATTCTCGAACAGGCCGTACTGCGCGATATGGCTGCACTCAAGGGAAAGCTGCTTGCCATCGGCACAGCCGCGCTGCCTTCCGATCATCCCGCTGTAGAAAACCAGATAATCCTGCCGCCGGATCTTCCCGACTGGATGAAGCCGGTGCTGTATCTTCCAATGCTTCAACTGCTTGCTTACCATCGTGCCGTCTACCGCGGCCAGAATCCCGACCAGCCGGTTAACCTGGAAGCCGTTGTCCGGCTTGAATAACGCAGAAAACTGCTGAACAAATGAACCTTCGTGCAGGAAAGGAGGAAAGAAGACCGGTACGTTGTTTGAATAATGTTCCGTACAGATCTGACCTCAGAGGTTTCAGTCAGACCAGAAACAGATTGGAGATTCCGATGCAAAAACAACCCTTCCTATTGATAACCGGCTTATTGGCAATCAGCCTGGTTCTTTCCGCTTGCGGCGGTACAACTGCTCCCGCTGAATCTGAAGCAGTTACGCTGCGAGTCTGGACGCATCAGAACGATGCCTTTAATGACGGGCTCGAAACTCTTGCTGATTCCTATATGGCAGACCACCCTGGTGTTACTATCACCTTCGAGACTTTCGATTATGACACCTACATCCAGACACTGCAGACAGCACTGCCTGCCGGTACCGAAGCCGATATCCTTCAGATGTTCGGTTCCTGGGTGTGCAGCTACGCCGAAGGCGGCAACCTGGCAGCAGTGCCGGATTCAGTCCTGTCGCTGTCCGATGCACAGGAACAGGTTTTCGAAGCACAAATAGCTGGCTATATCTGTGATGAAACCCTCTACGGCGTCCCTCAGGAGTTCAATATCGAGTACGGCGCTACGCTGGTGAACACAGCTATCGCTGAAGAAGTCGGCCTGACAGATATCACCGCCGGCTGGGAAACCTGGGACGATTTAACCGCGGATGCGGTCCGGATGGCGGTTGTTCAGGACGGTGTTATGACCCGGGCCGGCTATCACTTTACCGCTTCCGATGCCATCCCCGCCACTTTCTACTCGCTTATACTGCAGTTCGGCGGCCAGTACCTCACCGAAGATGGTTTCCGGGTGAACACACCTGAGGGCAAACAGGCACTTGAAATGATGGTCTCCCTTGTAGAGGCCGGTGTAGTAGACCCGGTGCTGTATAACGATGAATCAAACTGGGTCGGCGATTCCTTCTTCGAGGAAACCAGCGCCATGGGGCTTGTCGGCCCCTGGGTTGTTCCTGAATACGCCGGGGACTTCCCGGATGTAGTGGAAGTAACTGAATATGTAGCTCTGCCGTGGGCAGGGAGCACTCAGGCGTTTATCGCATCATCCGGCTGGGGTCTTGCTGTTTCATCCAACAGCCCCGCCCAGGAAGCCGCCTGGGACTTTGTGAAATACGTCGCTCTCGATGCAAACAACGCTACCCAGTGGAATCTGGCTTCCGGCACCCTGCCGGCTCTGAAAGCGAATGCGTCCGGCGCGAACGCAGATTCACTTGTGGCAGAGTTCCCGCATTTCGGGCCGTTCCTTGAGATCCTTGAATATGCTCAGCATGAAGGCCACTTCCCGGACAGGGACCTGGTCTGGTATGACATCACGTACCCCCGCATCATCAACTGCCTGCAGGGGAATGCCACCGTCGATGAAACGCTTGAACTTCTCGAACGCGAGGTAAACGAATCCTTCTGAAAAGCAGAGAGCCGGGGGAGGGACTTCTGTCCCTCTCCCGGCCCAGCCTTGTAGTATTGTAAGGCATGGACACGGAAAGGAAAATGGTATGACCGCAGCTTCCAATGCACCTCCCTCCTCTCTTCTTCGCAGACTCTTCACGCGCCGTCAGAGCCGAGAAGCTGCTCAGAAACGATTCATCGGCACGACGGTTACCCCGCTTGTTCTGTACATGGCATTTTTCACCCTCTTTCCTCTCGTTTGGGGGTTTTCTCTGGCCTTCTTTGAGTACAGTGCCCGTCGGGCAGGCAGCTCCATTCTGGGACTGGGCAGGGACAATCCATTTATCGGCCTCGGTCACTTCAGGAACATGCTCAACTTCTCACCCGATGCACCACTTGAAGTCCGCCAGTTCCATCTCAGCATCAAGACTACGCTGATATTCGCCTTCGTGGTTCTGCCGCTGAACCTGATACTGACCCTTCCCCTGGCCGTATTGATCGAATCGGTCCATCAGAAAGCAAAGGGAATCTTCCGCACTATCTTTTTCCTGCCCGTACTTGCGCCATCCGTCGGCGTTGGTATCATGTGGGGCTACATTTTCCATCCGCAGCGCGGCCTGCTGAATGGAATCCTTTCCATGCTGCAGGGCAAACTTGTCGGAATAAGCTACACCGGCGACCCGACTCTGTTCCTTCTCGGCATCCCGGTCCCCTTGATTGCTGTCATTATTGCCTATGTCTGGCAGGACCTGGGGTATAACCTCGTGATCTTCATCGCCGCACTCCAGGGTATTCCAGAAAGCATCAAAGATGCCGCCCGTATCGACGGCGTGAACGGCTGGCAGATGTTCCGTTTCATCACTGTCCCCCTGCTCAAACCAACTGTTCTGCTTGCAGCAGTTCTCACCATGATTTCGTCGTTTACCGTCTTCGATATCATCCAGGTTATGAATCAGGACGGCGGGCCGCAGGACCTCACCCGCGTGATGGTGCTGGACATATATTTCAACGCCTTCCGCTACCAGCGTATGGGCTGGGCAGCTGCTGTATCCATCGTCCTTTTCCTGCTTGTTTTTTCCATTTCCCTGATCCAGACCCGCCTGCTGCGAACGGAATGGGAGTATTGACCATGACTGAATCCACACTTCCTGTAACAACTGACTCCGGGCTTCCTCAAGCAAACCTTCCCGGCCCGCCTGTCAGGAAAGGATTTCTCCGATCCCTGCGCCCGGCTTACCTGATCCTTATCCCGGCCAGCGTGGTTACCCTCCTTCCCTTTATCTGGATGATCCTGGGTTCATTCAAGACCGGGCGCGAAATCCGCCAGGTCCCTCCTACATTTTTCCCGAAGGAGTTCACGTTCGAAAACTACAAAACCATTCTGACTGATGAGGATCTTCCTCTCAGCACCTTCTATCGCAACTCAACCATTATTGCAGCAATCAACGTCGTCCAGGTACTTTTTACCAGTTCACTGTTTGGTTACATCTTTGCGAAGTTCAACTTCAAGGGAAAAAATTTCCTGTTCTGGTTTATCATGGGCACGATGATGATCCCCTTCCAGGTGACCATGATTCCCGGCTACCTTGTCCTCACCAAACTGAAACTTATTAACCGTCTGGGTGCGTTGATCATACCTGCCGCCATTGATGCCTTCGGGATTTTCCTGTTCCGCCAGTTCTCACTCTCCATACCCAACGAACTGCTCGATGCCGCACGGGTGGACGGCGCATCGGAGTTCCGGATTTTCCGTTCGATCGTCCTCTACCAGCTTCGTCCGGCATTGGCAACCTTCGGTATGCTGACATTCATGTTCAACTGGAATGCCTACCTGTGGCCGTTGATTGTGCTTACCGAGGAGAAGGTCCGCACGCTGCCGATCATCCTCAACTGGTACGCCAACCAGCACACCCAGCAGCTTCATCTGACCATGGCCGCATCGGTTCTCGTCATTCTCCCGGTCTTCATCGTTTTCCTGTTCTCACAGAAATGGATCGTTGAAGGTATCACGCTGACAGGTATGAAGTAGGTAAATCGATGAAAATGCAGCTTCTTCTCCTGATTTCTATCCTCCTTCTGATCCCGACAGGATGCAGTCGGATTCCACAGGAGTCGGAAGAATCTGGTGATTCTTCAGACGCCTCGACCAATGAAAGCGCTCCAGAAACAACCCTCCCAACGGAAACACCTCCTGATTGGGCTTCCGTGAATGATTTCCTCTACCAGCTGCAGGGCGAACGCCCTGACAGAATCGGTGAAACCGCTTTCGACCTGCTGGTGTTGAGCATCTCCTCCGCCGGAAATTCCTCCGATCGTATCCCGGTACTCAAACACAGCCCGGGCGGCGAAAAGATAATCCTGTGTTATTTAAGCATCGGCCAGGCCGAGGAGTACCGCTTCTACTGGCAGCCGGAATGGGATGAGGAACCGCCTGCCTGGCTCGAGGAACCTGATCCCGACTGGCGTGGTGACTACTGGGTTCGTTACTGGGAATCCGGTTGGCAGGAGGTTATCTTCGGCACACCCGACAGCTACCTCGACCGCATTATCGAGCTGGGTTACGACGGTGTGTATCTCGATCGGGTCGATGCATACTGGTACTTCGAAGAACAGGGACGTGAAACAGCCGCCCGTGAGATGGTTGATTTTGTCCTGGCCCTCACTGAATACGCCCGCCAGAAGAAACCCGGCTTCGGTGTGTTCCCGCAGAATGCCGAGGAACTGGGTATCCAGTTTCCAGATTATCTTGCAACCGTGACCGGCATCGGCGTGGAAGACCTGTACTACGGCTATCCGCGCGACCACCAGGCCAGCCCGCCGGAATGGACCACAGAGCGTGAGACAATTCTCGATACATGGGCAGCCGCCGGCAAGCTTGTCCTCACCATCGACTACACATCTGTTCCCGAACAGATCAGCGATGCTTACGATCGTTCGCGTTCCCGCGGCTTTATCCCTTACGTCGCCGACCGGGGTCTCGGCCGGCTGCGTATCAATCCGGGTTATGAACCTGACTGAAGGAGATTTCTGATGACAAAAGTAGCCATTATTGGCGCAGGCAGCACTGTTTTTACAACCGAACTGGTGACCGACATTCTTCTTACTCCCGGCCTCGAGGAAGGCAGCTTTGCACTCGTCGACATCGACAGCAAGCGGCTCGATCTCGCCCACCGGATGACCGAATGGCTGATCGGGCAGACCGGTTCCGGGTGGACAGTCGAAGCCTCCACAGACCGTACCCGTGTCCTCGCCGGCAGCGATTATGTGATCAACACGATCGAGGTCGCCGGGCTGGCCAATGTGCGCCATGATTTCGACATCCCGATGAAGTACGGCGTGGACCAGTGCATCGGCGATACAATCGGCCCAGGCGGGATCTTCAAGGCACTGCGGACTGTGCCCGATTGGTTTGCCATCCTGCACGATGTCGAAGCGTTGGCCCCCGATGCCATGGTGATGAACTACACCAACCCCATGTCCATCCTCACCCTGACCGGTCTTCTCGCCTCCGACCTTCCTGTGGTCGGCCTGTGCCATTCCATCCAGCACACCGCCCAGCAGCTGGCGGAATACCTTGAAGTACCCTTTGAGGAACTGGATTTCGCCGCCGCCGGTGTCAACCACCTCGCCTGGCTTACAGAACTCAGCCGCAGCGGAGAGGATCTGTATCCTGCACTTTTCGAACGCGCCCGAAAGCAAGAAATTTATGAAAAGGACCCGGTGCGCTTTGAGATGATGTTCCAGCTCGGGTACTTCGTGACCGAATCCAGCGGCCACAGCTCAGAATATGTGCCTTACTTCCGTAAACGGCCGGAGCTTGTGCAGAAATTCTGCCGCAGCGAATATCTGGGCGAGACGGGTTTTTACGCCAACAACTGGCCGGCCTGGCGCCGTGAAGGCGACGAGATGCTGGAAAAAATCCTGGCTGGTGAAGAGGTATTCGAGCTGGAGCGCGGGCCGGAATTCGCCTCCTATATTATGGAAGCCGTCACACACAACCGGCCGGCGAAAATCTACGGCAATGTGCTCAATACAGGCCTGGTTGACAACCTGCCGCAGAACGGCGTTGTTGAAGTCGCCTGTATGGTTGACCGGGGCGGCATCCAGCCCACCCACTTCGGATATCTGCCGACCCAGGTCGCTGTACTCTGCCAGCAGTACATGGCTGTGCATGAACTGATGGCGGTCGCACTGCTCGAGGAGGACCGTGAAGCGGCGTTCCATGCGCTGGCTGTTGATCCACTCACTGCCGCGGTGTGTTCGCTCGAGGAAATTCGCCAGATGTTCGATGAAATGGTAGAAGCTGAAAAGGATTATCTGCCTGAGTTCCTGTATGGGTGAGAAAATCTGGTCCCCGGTCATATGCCGGCTTTTTCCGGGGGCCACTTTTCTGCTTATTGCCTGTGCCTGGGCTGCGCTTCCGCCCCAACAGTGTTCTACCATGCGCGACGATCGCTGTTTTTCGCACCGGCGAAATGTTTAAAATGCTGCACCAGCCGCTGCTGTCGCTCGCTCTGGTGTGTGCTTTTCTGACCCTGGCCGCTGTGCTGGTTGTCTGGAGAAAACCGGACCTGCGCGGCGTTACTGCTGTGTTTTTCTTCAGCGCACTGGTATACGCTGCTTCTGCCGCACCGGCTTTCACGGATCAATCCTGGGCACCTCACTACGTCTACCTGGCAGATGCCTTCTCCCGCGGCCGGATTGTGCTGGAGGAAGAACCTCCCAACCCGAAGGAAAACGACTGGACGTATTACGACGGGAAGTGGATGGTATCCTTCCCCCCCGCACCGGCGCTGCTGATGACACCCATCGCGTTGATCGCCGGCACAGACATCAACGATGTCCTTTTTACACTCCTGTTTGCTGCCCTGAATGTAACCCTGTTCTACAACCTGATCCCGCTGGTCGGGAAATGGCTCAGGAACGGTTTCGAAACCCATCCCGCCGCCAGGCTGGGGCTCACCCTCGCCTTCGGTTTCGGTACAGTGCACTGGTGGCTCGCATGTTTCGGCCAGGTATGGTTCACCGCCCAGATACTGGCGGCGACTTTTATGCTGCTTGCCCTCCAGGAGACATTGGGGCGGGCCCGGCCTGCACTCGCCGGCCTCTGGCTTGCTCTCAGCGCGCTGTCCCGGCCGCCGGTTCTGCTTGCAGCACCGGTGTTCGTATGGCTGCTGGCAGACAGGAACAGCTTCCGAAAATTGCTGCGCTTCCTGATCCCCCTGGCCACCGCCGGGGTCCTCATGGGATGGTACAATCTGGCCCGCTTCGGCAGCCCCTTTGAGCTCGGCTACCGCTACATGGTGCTCGAAGAACTGCTGGCGGACATTGTCAAGGAGACCGGTTCCTTTAATATTTCTTATCTCAGGACCAACTTCTATCATGCGTTCCTGAACCTGCCCGAACTGCAGGCGCGCTGGCCGTTTGTGGTGATGGATGGATGGGGATTGAGCATACTGATCTCGACTCCGCTCCTGTTTGCGCTTGTGAAAGTGCCGCTGCGCGAGAAGCTGGTGCAGGCAGTGTTAATTGGCGCACTGCTTGTGGCCGTGCCCTCCATGCTGTATTACAACACCGGCTACCTGCAAGCCGGCTACCGCTATGCACTGGACTTCCTGCCTCTGCTGTTCATCGCGCTGGCAGCTGCCCTGCGCGGCCGCTTCAATACCGCCGCCTGGGTGCTTGCCCTCTTGTCCATCCTGATGGGCCTGCTCTCGCTTGCCAACTTTTACCTTTTGATGCTTGAATAAGTCCTGTGTCGAACGAAAAACTGTGCAGGTATGTCGATAGAAGGAGTCCATTATGAAATTTGATATCCTTGTTGCCGGAGAACTAAACCCCGACCTGATCCTCGACGATCCGGAGCTGGACGTCTCTTTCGGGCAGGTTGAAACGCTTGTCAGAGATGCCGAGCTGACAATTGGCTCCTCCTCCGCCATTTTCGCCTGCCAGGCCGCCCGCCTGGGGCTGCGCACCGCATTTATCGGCGTGGTCGGCGATGACCTCTTCGGGCGGTTCATGCTCGATTCGCTTTCCGAACGCGGTGTTGATGTTACAGCCTGCATCGTGAATCCGGAGCTGCATACCGGCTTCAGTGTGATCCTCTCCCGCAGCGGCGATCGGGCAATTCTTACCCACCCCGGTGCGATCGCCGCCCTGCGCGCCGATCAGCTTTCTGAAACCCAACTGAAAAACGCCACCCACCTGCATGTCGCCAGCTTCTTTCTGCAGCAGGCTCTCCAGCCGGGATTGAAGGACCTCTTTGCCCATGCTCAATCGCTGCACCTCACAACATCGCTGGATACCAACTGGGACCCGGGCGGGCACTGGGAATCGGTGCAGGAAATACTGCCATGTACCAATGTGTTCTTTCCCAATGAGAATGAAGCGCTGGCACTTACCGGTGCAGCAGATGCAGAGCAGGCTGTCGCCCAGCTTGCGGGCAAAATTCCGATTGTCGCCCTGAAACTCGGAGCGGAAGGTGCCTTGATGCGTGCGGGCACAAAAACCCAACGATTAACTGCGCCGCATGTCAGCGTGGTCGATACAGTTGGTGCCGGCGATTCGTTCGATGCCGGATTCCTGTTCGGCTACCTCAAGGGTTGGCCGCTGATGCGCGCCCTCGAGCTGGCCGTCGCCTGCGGATCCCTTTCCGTGCAAGCCCGCGGCGGCACCGCCGGCCAGCCGAACCTGGAAACCGCACTGCAATACATCCAGCAGTGGGAATAACACCTCTTTTCAGGAGACCCTCACCAGGAGACCTTCATCAGGAGACCCGGTCTGGACACTGAAACGTTCAGGTGAATGAATGAATGAATCTTCGGTGTCCAGACCGGGTCTCCTTTGTCTGTGTACTCTATTCCCGGCAAGCATGGGAATAATGCTCCAGGATAACCGGATCCTTCGTCAGCAGCAGGTTTTCATTTACTGATGCCTGGGCCACAATCAAACGATCAAATGGATCCCTTGTCCAATTAATTTTCAACGTTTGGCTGACTACCATGTTGAAATCCTTGTCACACACGGAAAGACCCATACGCCCCGCCAGATCGGACAGGATCGTATCAGGAGAAACCAGGATACGCCCTATCTCAAACAGATACTGCAGTTCCAGACGAACAATGGGTGAGAGAACAAGATCGTTCTGATTCAACAGGGCTTTCCCGGATTCGGTAAACCGGTCCAGCAGCCCCGCATATAGCCAGACCACGATATGAGTATCAAGGTAAATCAAGATTCACTTCCTGCTCCCAGTGAATATCCGCAAGATCATCCGGATTTCCGGTAATTACTTCTGGACGATGGACTAGATTCTTTAGTTTGTCAATCCTGTCCACCGGCACAATTTGCAGTTTCCGCCCCCCCTTTGAAATCTCCAGCGGTATTCCTGTTTCCAATACTTCGTCAAGGTACCGGTAGATATTTTCCCGCAGTTGTGTTGGTGTTACAGTCTTCATGTTTTCTCCGTACGTACGTTTATATATTTACGTACGTACATAATAGCATACTAACCGGGTATTCAAGAAAGCGCAAACTGGAGAGAAACCTGTCCACACCGCCCCAATCCCAATGTGTTCAGAGGTTTATCAGTGGCCTTACTAAAGAGCAGTTTATTCACCAGCGCGTACAGCCAGAAATTCAGCCTGATCAGATCATCGAATCCAGAGCCCTCTCAATGCTCCCCTCACTCCCGGCAGCCGGTATGTCTCACAGCTGTCGGGGGCTAGAAGGATAACCTCGCCTTCCTGGTTGTCCGCTGTGATCAGACTCACACCCAGAAGATGGCCAGCCCGCTCCCAGGCGATCCCGCTGACAGCAAGCGCCGGAGCATCCAGCACCAGCCTGGCCGGGCTTCCGTCCATCCCCATGATGTACAGGCTGCTGTTGTCGCGGCCGCGGTAGGCGATCCAAAACCCATCCGGGGACACTGCCGGATAGGGCGCTTTCAACGATGAGTTCTTGAGCACGAACAGTGTATCAGTCCCGCCGGTTTCCACATCCACTTCCCGCAGATCAAATCCGTTTTCGCTCGAGCCGGGAATGGTATAGTACAGCGCGGTACCGTCCGGCGACCAACCTGCAATGGATTCGTATCCGAGGTTCGAAAGCTGCAACGGGTTGGTACCATCGCGGCCGACCACAAAGATGCCATACGCCTCGCCGGCGCGTACAACCGCTATCCGGCTGCCGTCCGGCGACCAGTGCTGGCTGATCCCCGACATACCGGCGATCGTTTCCTCTGCTCCTGTCTCCAGATCGAGAATTCCGATTCCCCTTTCATCCGCATAGGCCAGGGCGGAACCATCCAGAGAAACCGCACCGTGCACACTTCCAACAGCAAGAACACGGCTGCCGCTCCCATCCACAGCACTTTCCACTAACTGCATCTGCGGATTCACCTGCGCAACCACAACCAATCCATCCAGCCCGTCCGGCAGCTCCGGAATCGATGGGTAGGAACCGCTGTCCCAGCACACTCCCTCGGAAATGGCTGTTTGGAATTCTCTCACCTCTTCCGGCTGCCATTCCGTCTGTAAATTTTCTACAGGCTCAGCTTTGGTTGGTCTGTCGAATACCAGTGTCAGGGAGCCCGCGGGCAGGTCCGCATATACCATACTTCGGGTGAAAGCCCCGCCCCAGGCTCCACCGCCGCCTCCAGCTAATGCCTGGAACCCGTCGATCGCCACATTCACGTCGACCAGGTCCGGCCCCGGATCAATGCTGAAGGAGAAGCTATCTTCCATCGCCGTTACTGAAAGCAGCCGGATGGTAAAACCACCTATATCAATATCCTGGTTCAGATCCCACACCTGCCCGGGCTGCGGCGCCAATCCTGTGTCGAAAACCAACCTGGCAGGTTCCTCTATCTCAACTTCAGATATCACCATCGCGTTGAACGAAAATTTGAGCGGGAAAGCCAGGCCTGCGCCATCTATCTGTACAGCCCAGCTGTAACCGCCCCGTCCGGTGTCAATATCCATCGGCGGCTGGATGTCTTCAGGGAAACCATAGCGGACAGTGTTACCCTGTGCATCGTGGATCACCATCGGTCCAATGATCTGCAGCCAGCTGCCCTCGGGCACCAGCGAACGCACCGAACCGAGAAGGATGTAGCCGTCTTGTGTTTCGATAACACTGTCCACCGACACAGAGGCATTTGCTTCGACATCTGCAGTCTGTGTTTCCACCCCGGAGAGCGGTTCATCCCTGCCCGCAGTTCCGGGTGACGGCAAAACCGCCTGGACCGGCAGGATGATCAGATTGTCTGGTGCATCGACAAAGGTCAGCGGCAGCTCCCAGCCGGTCGGGGTTGTATCCGGCAGGGTATTAAAAATGCACGGCAGCACAAAAGTAACCTGGTAGATATCCGCCGGCACCGGCGCATCTATATCCAGTTGTGTGCCATCCGGCAGGCGCAGGTAAGGCAGTTCGAAACATCCCGTTACAGCTTCATTCCCGGGATAGGCCGAGAGCGACACGCCCGAAACTCCGTACTCAAGCCGAGTCTCGGTTTCCAACAGAAAAGCCTGGTTAACAGCCACGGTGATACCATCCCGCACCTGGCTGACCGGCTCCGTCAGCACCCGAATTGTGCTCTCCTGGTCGACAAGCCCGATGCCGGGAATATACCCCAGCAGCTTCTTGAAACCGGCATACACCTGCTGCGGGCCGACAATCAGGGTGGTGAGAATAACCAGGGTGAGCACCACCATAGCAATCGCCGCCGCCGGGCGCAGCCCGAACAACATCTGACCCCGCGGCTTACCTTTCTTTGCCCGCTCCAGAAGGTCTCGTTCCAGCCTGTTTATAAACTCGGGACGGATTTCCGGGACAGCAAAGGACTGCCGGACCTGTTCTTCAAACGCTGGCATCACTGTCCATTCACTCATGGGAAACCTCCATCTGCTCTTGCAGCCGGGATAACAGGCGATATACCTGCTTTTTCACCGTATCCCCGCTTCTGTGAAGCAGCCTGCCCATCTCCGAAAACCGCATTTCAGCAAGGAAACGCAGGCGCAGCAGCTCCTGTTCCTGCTCCGGCAGAGACCCGATCAATTCATCCAATCGGGCATTCTGTTCTGATCGGATCACCGCCGCCAGCGGATTATGGTCTTCAACTGCACTTTCTGCGGCGTCCAGGGTGGTTTGGGGTTTTCGTCTCCGGTAGTAATCCTTCAGTTTGTTTCGTGCGATCGAAAACAGCCAGGAGACGAACCTGTCATTTTGCCTGAGCCCCGGGAGCGCCTCAAAAGCCGACAGGAATGTCTGGGCGGTCAGATCTTCGGCGTCGGCAGTATTCCCGGTCCGGCTGTAGAGATATCGATACACCCGTTCAACAGAAAGGCGGTAAAGATCACCGAATGCACCGGGGTCGATCCTCGCCTCTTTTACAGCCTGCTGCAGATCCTTACAGGATAGGTTCGGTGCAGAGGTATCTTGTTCTGTGTTTTTTACCATGCAGTTCCTTTCACACCAATCCGCCAGGTACCGAATCACAGCTGGCGATTTTAAATATATAGACGGCAAAAACAGTAAAAAGGGACAGATCACGGGATAGATAAGCCTGTGCCTGTGCCTGTCTTCTACATCCCGCGCACACACATTTTTAACCTTTACGAGAGTGCAGCAGCAAGGTATCCATGTTTTTGCAAAACAATCAGATAGAACAGGCCCCGGGAGGAGCGCCATCACTGTACAACTCTGAAAGATACACCGGTTTGGTCCCTTCAACCAATGGAAACAGCCGGAGAATCTGCAGCAGCTTCCCGGCCTTCAGCCTGCCTGATCCTCCTGGTACATTCCCCGGCCTGGCGGCTACGAGGGGGGATACCTGTGCCGGCAATCCCGAAACTTCCATGTGAAGCACCAAAGTTGACAGCAAAATATTCAGGAGTACCCTGATTACGCAGCACAAATTCAAACGGTATTGGAGAGCACCATGATTGCCGGCGAGTTCCTGTTCCGCATGCTTTTTATCCTATCGTTCTGCCTTGTTTTGCTGATCCGATTGTATTTCGGCTTTCGTTTGAAAAAAGAGCGCTGGAGCAGCTGGCAGGTGGATGAACAGGCTGTAGCGCGCGAGGGGACCGCCATAATCGCTCTGCGTCTGGCCGGTTTCCTGCTGTTGCTGGGGGCCTTCGTGCTCTATATTGATGATCCTGCCTGGCAGCAAATATTGAAAATCCCCTTCCCCGCCTGGGTGCGTACCGCCGGTGCGCTGCTGGCCCTTGTTTCCATTCTGCTGCTCGCCTGGACCCATGCCGCACTGGGCAGGCACTGGTCCACCAATCTGACGATCCAGGAGAAGCACACACTGGTCACAAATGGACCTTACCGCTTTGTCCGTCACCCGATGTACACCGCCCTGATCGGTTACTTTATTGGGGCGGGCCTGCTATCGGCACACCTCCTCCTGCTTCTGATCTTCGCAGCAGCGACCGTGTTTCTGCTGACCCGGACAGGCAGGGAAGAAGCGATGATGATCGAAAGCTTCGGCGAAGCCTATCTTGTATATCGCGAGCACACCGGGCTGCTCCTTCCGTGGCTGAAACGCTGACCGGATAAAAGTATCAGGAGTTTATACTGTCCGCATCCCGGGAAAAATAGTCTGCTCATCTCACACTATACGGGGGCATTAAAAAATTCTCAGCCCTTCCAGCTATCTGTTGGTATCGGGGCTGTGATTGGAAAACAGCCTGCCTGCTCTCAATCAATCCCATTCATAACAAATGTCTGCGTATCCAGAAATCGTACCGGGACTCTATCGCCCGCTTAAAGCACAAACTGCCGCTGCCGCAGCTGCGATGAGCGATCCACTAGCCATCCGGGGATACTGCCGGATAAAACGCGTTGAAGGAAATTTTTCAAGGGATCATTTGAAATCAGCGGGGGATAAACCTTAACCCGGTTATCCCTTCATTGCCCCGGCCATCAAGCCGCGGATGAAATACCGTCCCAGGAAAATATAGATCAGCAGGGTCGGCAGGGCCGCCAGCAGGGCGCCCGCCATCTGAACATTCCATTCCACGATCTGACTTCCAGCCAGGTTGTTCAGTGCCACCGTGATCGGCCATGCCTGTGGGTTTGTGAGAATGATAGCAAATAGGAATTCATTCCATATCGAGGTGAACTGCCAGATGATCACCACCACGAATCCGGGTGCAGATAACGGGAAGATAATCCAGCGATAGATGCCAAGAAAATCAGCGCCATCTATCCGGCTGGCCTGCAGAACTTCGGTGGGAATATTGGCGTAGTAATTACGGAAAATCAGGGTCGTAATCGGGATCCCATAGATCACATGCACCAGAATCAACCCCGGGATACCGCCATATAGATGGATCGTCTGCATGAAACGCACCAGTGGGATAAGGATGCTCTGGTAAGGAATGAACATACCGAATAGGATCAGAGTGAAGATGATATCGGAGCCTTTGAACTTCCACTTGGACAGGACATAGCCATTCATAGATCCCAGGGCGGAGGAAAACAACGCCGCTGGAATCGTCAACCGCAGACTGTTCTTGAGAAATGGCCACAGCTTCTCAAACGCGGCGGAAAAGTTTTCAAAATTGATACTGGAAGGCAGATCCCACATTGTCTGCAGGTTCACTTCTGCAAAACCCTTAAGTCCGGTAATAAAAAGCAAATAGATGGGAAGCAGGTAAATAATGGCAGCCAGGATCAGCGCCAGGTAGTTGAGCACGGTCCCGAGGATTCGAAGTGGTTTGGCGTTCATAACTCTGTCTCCTCGCGGGTACCGAAGACCAGGTAGGGGACAATCACAATCGCAACGGTGATCAGCATGATAATACCGATGGTCGCACCCCGGGCGAAGTTATTGGCATCAAAGGAAGTCGTCCACATGTAAATAGCAGGCACATCGAGACGGATATCTTTGCCACTGATCGCCACGATGAGATCGAAAATTTTCAGTGAGGTGTGCCCAAGGATAATGACGGCGCTCAAGGTGATCGGTCGCAGAAGGGGGAGAATGATATGCCGGAACGTCTGCAGCTCATTGGCGCCGTCCACCATGGCAGCTTCACGCAGCTCCAGCGGGATGCTTTGAATCCCGCTCAGGTACAGCGCCATGGTGAATCCGGACATCTGCCACACAGCCGGAATAACGATAAAGGCGATCCCCCAATCCGGCGTCGTATGCCAGTTGCTGATCAGGAAATCAAGCCCGAGCCTGTCAAAGAGAAGATTCAGGCCGCTCATTCGTGTGCCGGTAGCCGGGTTCATCAGCCAGCGCCAGGCCACACCTGTTACGATGAAGGAAACAGCCATCGGGAAAAGAAAAATATTGCGGAAGATATTCGCCCCTTTACGGGTGCGGTCCAGCAGCAGGGCCAACAGAAGCCCGAAAATCAGGCATGCGGCCAGAAAAAGAACGGTAAAAATGGCGGTGTTACGAAGATCGATCATGAACCTGCGGTCGTGGAATAATTCCGTGTAGTTCTCCAATCCAACCCAGGTATAATCAGGGAGCAGCCCCTGCCAGGCGCTGAAAGACACCTTCACCGACCAGCCGATAAATCCGTAAACAAAAATAGCAATCGCCAAAATGGACGGTGAGATAAAAAGTATCGAAAAAAGCCGGTCCTTATTAATATGCATCCCTACCCCAAATAGTTATCGCAATCATGGCAAGAATTGTACTCTGAAGATCAAGTTTTAATCAGGGTGGCTCATGTTCTGAGCCACCCTTTATTCAATTGTCTCTTAAAATCTTACTGGCATGGGCCTGATGAAGCGCAGGCAGTGGTCAATGCAGCCTGGAAGGCTTCGACATCACCATCCGCCAGGTACAGGCCGATAGCGGTATCAATCTCCGACTTCCAGTTGTCGTTGGCAACCACACCATGAGTCAGCGAGCCCACTACTTCACCTGTGGACCAGTCTTCCATCGCCGACTGCAGGTATTCATCGAACAGGGCCGGATCGCAGTCCGTGCGGGCACAAATCGAGCCCTTGATCGGGTTGAAGGCTTCCTGTCCAGCTTTCGATCCAGCCACGGTCAGCCATGTCAGTGCGCCGGCCTCATTGGGGGGATTCATCGGCAGCACGAAGCTGTCCGACAGGAACTGGAACACGCCATCCGAACCAGGCGTTGCTGCCCAGCCGAAGCCGGTGCGAGGCTCGAGGTCCAGGCTCTTGAAAAAGCCTTCCGCCCAGTCGCCCATGATAGTGAAGGCGGCATCGCCGTCTACCACCAGTTGGGCAGCCTGGTCCCAGCTCAGGGTCGAAGCATCGGTGTTGGTGTAGGATAACACCATATCGAAGTTTTCAAGCGCACCCGTCACCACATCGCTGTCCCAGGCCGTATCACCGGACCACAGACCGTTGTATTCATCGACGGTCATGGAGCCGAGCAGGACGGTTTCGAACAGGTGCATGGTCGTCCA
>JAFGNH010000059.1 GCA_016927115.1 Anaerolineales bacterium
CCCGTTTAATCCGGATATTGAGCAGAGATACAGCCATATTCAACGCATTCCTGTTATTTTTGCTTGACTTTCAAGACGGTATCTACAAACTCCTTCTGGCCCGGATCAGCAGAACCAGGCTGTAGATACCCGTAGAGAGGAGAATCACATCCTCATACACACCATACCGGGCGATCTGGATAAAGGGCGTAAAGGGTATGGCACACAGAAGCAGGATGCAAAAAATAACCATATCCACCCGAGGTAGTGAAATTGTCAACATCAGCAGCGCCAGTGCTGTCGTCGGGCATGGAAACGTACCGGGCATAATCAGTCCCGCGAAGGGGTGCCCAAGGATAAAACCGAACAGCGGGTAGCAAAAAATCAGCGCACCCAAAATAAGCACGCTGGTCTGCTGCCGCCCTGTCGGAAGAGAGAATTCCATCTTCTGCTTAAACACATCTAACAGGAACAGGGCGGCAACGAGGATGAACAAAGCGGCGAATACGATATTGGCGGAGCTGTTCCCGGACAGTCCACCGGCAGAGAGTACATAAAAGAATACGGCGTTCCAGGCGAAGCACATTGAAAGGAATATTCTGCAGAGGTTGTTCTGGAGCCTGCCTGGTTTGATGAGTATCCAGAGAACCAGGAAGAGTGCGGTGAGATAAAAGATGTACTGGAAAGGTAAAATTCGAAGGCCGTAATTAAAAATAATTTGCCAGAATTCTTCCCTGGTAACCATATGTTCACCATAGATAGAGTAAAGCTGGTTGTAAAGAAGCGAATTTATTAACAGTGTACTCCTGGGATCCAGCCCGTCCAATCCAGCTCAGATTTATTGTTCTCAATCGAAAAGTGCTGCCGAGGCACCCTCGTTAATCCTAAGGCTTACCTTGCAGCAGGCGAGATGGGTGTCCTATCTTGACAAGGCCCCTCTAATTGTGCTACTGTAATGTTACCGGTCATGTTACCGGTAACATTACAGTGTAAACGCTTCCAGAGAGGGAGATATGGCCCACACAGGTACCACCATCCGGGATGTAGCCGCTCTCGCTGGCGTCTCCCACCAGACCGTGTCCCGGGTTATCAACAACAACGACGGCGTCCGACCAGAAACAAAAGCCCGGGTCGAAGCAGCTATCCAGGAACTCAATTACATCCCCAGCGCTTCCGCCCGCTCCATGGCACGCGGCCACTCCTTCATGCTGGCCTGCCTCGTCCCCAACCTGATAGACTATACCTTCGGCAGCATCATCGAAGGCGGCCAGATGGAAGCCTGCCAGAACAACTACCTGCTGGTCTCCTCCTCCGCCCCTGATGAACCCACCTTCGCCGCACTGATGGATGAGTTTGCCGCCAGCCGGCGTGTCGACGGGCTCGTTGTCGTCAATCCCTATATGGATAACCGCACCTCCCTGATCCCACAGGGGTTCCCGGTCATTTTTACCGGCTCACGCTCCCAGGATCCCAAAATCTCCTCCATCGCCCTCAATGATTTCGAAGCCGGGCGCACAGCCACCCGCTTCCTTCTTGAATCAGGCCACGACCGGCTTTGTACCATCACCGGCCCCATGATCGAAGACTGCAGCCGCGATCGCCTGCGCGGCTTCCAACAGCAGATCCGGGATGCCGGCCTGCCGGAAGACAATATCATCATGCATGGAGACTGGACTGCCAGCTCCGCCTACCATGCCTTCAGCACATATCTCAAGGAACACGAAGCTCCCTGCGCTGTCTTCGCACAGAACGATCAGATGGCTATCGGCCTGATCCGCGCCGCCCATGAGTACGGGCTGAATGTGCCGGTCGATCTTTCTGTGATTGGAATCGACGATATGCCGCTGGCTTCATTTTTTACACCAGCCCTCACCACCCTGCGCCAGGATATGACCGCCATTGGTAAACAAGCCATTCAACTCCTGCTGCACACTATTGAACACCCGGATGCTCCCGCGGAGCATATTTCCATATCCCCAGAACTGGTGATCCGCCAATCTGTATCGCGGAAATAAAGGAGGAAAAAGGGAAGAAAACCTTCTGACCTGTCGAGAACCAGCTTTGTTCTACTATTTAATGAGGAGAATACCGTGAAACGTAAAACTTTCTTGACAATCCTGAGCTTTACCATCATTTTCGCCACAATCCTGTCTGCCTGCCAGACAGAACCCGATGTGATCGAAAAGGTGGTCACCGAGGTCGTCGAAGTTGAAACGCAGACCGAAATCGAGGTCCCGGTTGATAAGCAGATCGTAATCTACAACTCCTATATGTCAGATCCTGATCCCCGGGCTGCTGATGAAGCTACAGTGCAGATGTTCATGGATGAGCATCCGGATATCCAGGTCATCCACAGCACAGTTGCTCATGAAGATTTCAAGACAGCTATCCGTGCCTATCTCACCGCCTCCACCCCGCCCGATGTGATGACATGGTTTGCCGGCAACCGCGCCCGCTTCTTCATCGACAACGGCCAGATCATGGACATCAGCGATGTTTGGGAGGAACAGGGGTGGACCGAATCCTACCCCAAGGGCTTCATGGCCATGAGCTCTGTCGACGGCCAGCAGTACTTCCTGCCGACTAACTGGTACTGGTGGGCGGTTTACTACCGGGTTTCTGTTTTTGAAGAACTCGGAATTGAACCACCTGAGACCTGGGATGAGTTCCTGCAGGTATGTGAAACCCTCAAGGAGAATGACCTCACACCAATCGCCATCGGCACCAAGTACCGCTGGACGGCGGCCGCCTGGTTCGATTACCTCAACATGCGCATCAATGGGCCTGAATTCCATATCAACCTGATGCTGGGTACGGAAAGTTATTCCGATCCGCGCGTCGCCGATGTGTTTGCCACCTGGCGCACCCTGCTCGATAACGGCTACTTCCTCGAGGATGCAGCCGCTTACTCCTGGTCCGAAGCGCTGGAACCCTTCATCGCCGGCGATGCCCCCATGTACCTGATGGGTGACTTCATTCGCGACAGCCTGCCCGACGATGTGGAAGCCGATCTGGACTTCTTCCGATTCCCGATCATCGACCCCTCTGTTCCAATCGGTGAGGATGCACCTACCGACGGCTTTTTCATCGCTGCTAATTCCCAGCACCCCGAAATGGCCAAGGAGTTCCTGGCCTACCTGGGCAGCGTGGAATACCAGACCTACTTCGCTGAACAGCTCGGCCGCCTGCCCACCAACAGCGGTGTAGATCGTTCAATGTTCACTGCGTCTCAGCAGAAAGGTATGGAACTGATTGACGGTGCAGATTTTGTCGCCCAGTTCTATGACCGTGACACCACTCCCGAGATGGCCGATGAAGGCATGAATGCCATGATGGCCTTCTGGGATGACCCCGACTCCATCGATGAACTCCTGACCGACCTTGAAGCGGCACGCCAGGAAATCTTTGCCGCCGAGGAAGAATAATAAACTTTCAACAGGGGTTCGCGGCGCCAAACCGCGAACCCCTCGCCCCAACCGGGTGGAAGGAGAGCCACCATGCTTCGCTCCCGGCGTGAGCTCACTCCGTATTTATTCCTGCTTATTCCTGTTTTGATCTATTTTATATGGATAATCGCACCCATGGGCTACACCTTCTACCTGAGCCTGACTGACTGGGATGGGATCTCATCCCCGGACTATATCGGTCTGGAAAACTATGAAAAGTTGTTCCGTGATAAGGTCTTTTACTTTTCGCTGACAAATAACCTGAAGTGGTTGGGGACCTTCATCACAATCCCGGTTTTACTGGGCCTGGGACTGGCAATGGCCCTGAATGAAACCATCCCCGGCGAAAAATTTTTCAAAATGAGCTTTTATATGCCGATGGTGCTGGCAATGGTCGTCAGCGGCCTGATCTGGGGGTGGCTTTATCACCCCCGCGGCGGGTTGATCAATTTTATCCTGGAAACCACCCAGCTTGTGGAGAAGGGGCCGGGCTGGCTGAGTGACCGGGACATAGTCCTGTGGTCGATCATTATCGTTGCCATCTGGCGTCAGGTCGGCTACGTGATGGTGCTCTACCTTGCCGGGTTGAAAAGTATCAATCCGCAGCTGCTGGAGGCCGCACATGTGGACGGCGCCAGTGGGTGGCGCACTTTCTGGAGCATCATCCTCCCGCTGCTTACTCCGGTAACGGTGATTGTACTGGTAATCAGTGTGATCGACTCGCTGCGCGCTTTCGACCTTGTATCAGTGATGACCCGCGGGGGGCCGGCTAATGCTTCCTCGGTATTGGCCAATTTCATGTACATCGAAGCATTTAACAACTACAAGATGGGGTACGGAGCCGCAATCGCCGTTATCCTTTTTATGCTCAGTCTCATATTTATCATCCTTTATCTGTATCGGGTGATGCAGGATGAAATGGAGTATTAACCATGAAAAAAGGATACTTCAAATCTCCCTGGCGTGTACTGGTCTATATCATCCTGATAATCTCCACCTTCCTCTGGCTGGTACCCATTTTTACCTCTCTGATCACCTCCGTACGTACCTACGATGACATTCTGACAAATGGCTTCTTCTCCCTGCCGGAGACAATCACACTGCAGAATTTCGCCACCGCCTGGAACCGCGGCGGATTGAGCCACTATCTGCCCAACAGCTTCATCATTACGCTGCCCTCCCTGTTCCTCACCCTGCTGCTCTCTTCTTTCGGCGCTTATGCGCTCGCCCGTTTTAAGTTCAAGGGCAATCGCCTGTTCTTCTACACCTTTGTCGGCGGTATGCTGCTCCCATTCCAGGTGCTGATGCTGCCGGTGTTCCGTCTGACGGATGCTCTCGGTCTTTATGACACATACTGGGGTTTGATCGGTATCCATACGGCCTTCCAACTCGGCTTCTGCACCTTCATGCTGCGCAACTATATGCGCACCGTGCCCGGTGAAATCATAGAAGCCGCACGGATGGACGGCTGTGGTGAACTGGGTATATGGGGTAGAATCATGCTGCCGCTGACACTGCCTGCCATCGCCGCGGTAGCTACACTGGAATTTACCTGGATCTTTAATGATTACCTCTGGGCAATTGTGCTGCTGCGCAGCGACCAGCTTAAACCAATTACTGCCGGTCTGGCTACTCTGCAGGGGCAATACGTCACTGATTGGCCTGTGATCGTCGCCGGCGCATTGATCGGCACCCTCCCAACCCTGCTGGTGTTTATTTTCCTCCAGCGGTACTTCATTGAAGGGCTTACATTGGGCTCTACAAAATGAAACTTGGTGTCTGTTACTATCCTGAACACTGGCCTGAGCAGCGCTGGGGGGAAGACGCCCGCCTGATGCACACCGCCGGTCTTTCCCTTGTGCGTATCGGAGAATTCGCCTGGGGACTGATCGAACCCGCGGAAGGGCACTACGAGTGGGACTGGCTGGACCGCGCTTTTGAAACTCTCGCGGCTGAAGGACTGCGTATTATTCTCGGTACACCCACCGCCGCCCCGCCGGCCTGGTTGACCCACAGCTATCCGGATGTGCTGCCGGTCGATGAAGCCGGTCGGCGCCGCAAAGCGGGTACCCGACGCCACTACTGTTTCAACAGTCCGGATTATTTAGCACTGTCCAAAAACATCGTTTCCGGACTGGCAAAACGCTTTGGCTCCCACCCCTCCCTGCACGCCTGGCAGATTGACAATGAGTTCGGCAGCCATCAAACCACCCGCTGCTACTGTAACAACTGCACCCGGGACTTTCGCTCCTGGCTGCAGCAGAAATATGAAACCCTTGAAAAGCTCAATCAGTCGTGGGGAACCGTATTCTGGAGCCAGCTGTACAGCAGCTGGGAGCAGATCGAGCTGCCAAACCTCACTCTGGCACAGCCCAACCCCTCACACTGGCTTGATTATGCCCGCTTCGCCTCGGATTCTGTCACCGCGTTCCAGCAGATGCAGATCGATATCCTGCAAACCCACTCACCCGGTGTGCCTGTGACACACAACGTGATCCCCAATCTCAGTGATATCAACCTGCACCAGCTCGCCCGCAAACTGGACAGGGCTTCCTGCAGCGTGTACCCTACCGGGCTGCTTGAAACGTCGGCTGACCGGTTCTATGTACCGGGAGAAGAACAGCCTGTTTTTGCCTATGATGCCGGTGACCCTGTTCTCACAGGATTCAACCTGGAACTGGTTCAAGGACTCAAACAGGCACCATTTACTATCATGGAACAGCAATGCGGCCAGGTTAACTGGAGCCGTTTCAACACCGGCATCCGCCCGGGTACACCCCGTTTGTGGACCCTGCATGCACTCAGTGCCGGTGCTGATGAAGTGCTCTACTTCCGCTGGCGCGCAGGCCTCTCCGGTGACGAACAGCACCACTCCGGGCTGCTGCGTCACGACGGCTCCCCTGATGTCGGCTTCCAGGACCTTCTTAAGCTGCAGCAGGATCTTCCGCTGCTGCAGCAGATCTGCACAGAACCGCAGGTAGTGGAAACGGCCCTGATCCTTGATTATGAGGACCTGTGGGCATTGGGGAAACAGCCACACCATGAATATTACAGCACTTTCAGGCTGCTGTTCTGCTGGTACCGTGCTTTTCAGCAGGCCGGTATCCCCTGCGCCATCCTCCCCCCCCACGCCGACCTGAGCCCCTTGAAGCTTGCCATCCTCCCCACCACCTGGATCGGAAAGCCCGATCTGGCCGCCCGGCTTGAGCAGTATGTGCAGCACGGGGGAACCCTGCTGATGGGACTCCGCTCTGGATTTAAAACAACAACGAACACGGTGAATCCGTATCCTTTACCGGGTGTTTTCCGCAAGCTGCTCAATATCCATGTTTCAGACTGGCACGCGCTCCCCCCGGGGCAGCGTCATGAAATTAAATCAGACATTCCCGATCTGGCCGGACAGGCAGCGGTCTGGATTGAATCGCTGAAGCCGGACAGCCCACAAACCCTGGTTCACGCCACCTGGAACAGCGGGCCTTTCTCCGGATCCGCAGCACTGACCGAATACCCCTCAGGAACCGGGCAAACCTTCTACATGGGATGGTTTCCCTCCGCCGATCAGGCACGATCCCTGGTACACTATCTTGCTGGCAAGGCTGGAATCACATCCTTGCATGCTCTGCCGGACGGTGTTCTGGTATCCAGGTTTGGTGAGCACAGCATTTATCTGAACTTCAGCGACAGTGTACAAACGATATCCGTTGACGGTGAAACTTGCGCCCTCCCCGCACGTGATTATGCTTTACTTGAACATAAATCCTGAAATAATTCTGGAGCATGGTATGAAAATGGAGAATGGACAGTATGTGTTGTTCGGTAACAGACTGAAAAAATCTTATTCCAGGACATCGGATCGCTGGCAGCAGTTCTTTATCCGTAAATTCAATTATGACCCGGATGAAACTTATCAGCTCAGCCTGGAGCATAACCCGTACCTGGGAAACATTTTCGGGCTGAAGAACATTGTGCGTAGTAGTGAAGGCGAACCGATCAGCACAGAAAACACCGTAGTCATCAGCACCATCCGCATGGGGTTCGGGCACTACCGCATCGCCATGGCAGGCGCCTCCGCCGCCCGGGCGATGGGGTTCACCCCTCTATGGCTCGATCTGCTGGCCATTCCCGGCATCACTACCGATGTGATCAATTTCAACAACACCTGGTACAGCCGTTTCTCCCGTATATCACAACGCAGTCTGTTGTTTAATAAATATATTTGGGAATCTGTCACCACCGGGGAACGGACGCTGCCGCTCCTGAATGGTTTGTTAAACAGCGTGCACATCGGCTGGCCGTGGCGCTTCCTGAAAACACAGGTAAAAGATTACAAGATGAGTGAGCTGTTCCGCAACCTGCACGAGGCTCTGCCTTCAGATATGCCCGTGCTGACTGCCCATATGTGGAACGCCATGGGCGCCGTAGCTGGTGGCATGACCAATGTAGTCGACATGATGTTCGACAACTGGCCGATGTCCTTCCAGCTCACAGAAGGTGCAAAACACGGTGTACAGTCTCCCTCCGGCTATTATGGCTTCCGGTCTATGCGCGGTTTCGATGAGAAAGACCGCATTCTGAACCCGGTGCCGTCCGATGCGCTGTACTACACTGGCCACCACGTCGATCATGAACTGGTAGAAAACATCGAAGTCGACTGTGCCGCCAGAATGGAACGAATGAAAAAGAAAGAACCGCGCCGCTTCCTGTTGACGATGGGCGGCGCAGGTGCCCAGCGCGATCTGTTTAAAGCCATCATCGAACATGCCCTGCCGCTGATCAGGCAGGATAAGCTCACCCTCATGGTCAACCTCGGCGATCACAAGGACAACTGGGACTGGCTCAAGAAAGAGCTGGCCGGTCGCGAAGACGAAATCACCACGCACTTCACCTGGGATGAGACACGGGCTTTCGCAGATCAGATCAGGGTGGGATCCGCTCACGGCCTTCATGTCTTCCTTCACGACAATATCTTCCATGCCGTATATTCAACCAACTACCTGATGCGTGTGGTGGATGTGCTCATCACCAAACCAAGCGAACTGGCGTTTTACCCCGTGCCGAAACTGTTCAACGAGCGGGTCGGCGGCCACGAAAAATGGGGAGCCATTCGCGGTGCAGAGCTGGGTGACGGCACAATCGAAGCGCGGACCATTCCGCAGACGCTGCAGGCGCTCGATCTGCTCACCAGGGAAGATGACTTGCTCACGATGTACTGCGACATGATAGTAAAAAATAAAAGCATCGGTATCTATGACGGTGCTTATAAATGTGTCGAACTGGCAACCGGCAGGAAATTTACCCGCTCCAGTTGAGATTCTCCACCTTTCCCGGCTTCCCTTACAGGCCCTTCCTCTAGAAACACGTTGTAAGGGAAGCCTCTATTTCTGCTGAATCGTTTTTTCACTCTTCTACACATTAAACCCGGGCAGCAATCACTGGTAGAAGGCCTGTCCCTGAGGTATCCGTGGCTGACCCGGAACCGAATGGGAGTATAAAATTTCTTCACTCCTCGGCATAGCTTCATAACCATGCGGCAGTCTCAAACAGGGGGAAAGAATTCGGTATAGAATAGTACATAGTTAATTCGATAAAACTTCTAAGGATACATAACCAATAATGGACCTGCAAAAACTGCTGACTGACGGAGCCATTCTATCGGGGCTGGCCTCACTCTTTATCGTAATCTCCCTCCGCCTTTATCCACGTATCTGGCTGCATGATTATCCGGCGGATATTCAGGCTGCCGTGCCATCGAAAACCCCTCAGGAGAAGAAGCTCTCACTGCTGTGGGGTATCCCCTTCATGCTTCTGCTTCTCGCCGTCCCTCTTTTCTCCACGCTGACGCTGGAACAGCAGGCGGGCGGAACGATCCCGTTCTGGACTCTTTTCCTGCACGCGTTTGGAATCGTACTTATCTTTAACCTGTTCGACTGGCTGATCCTGGACTGGCTGATGTTCTGTACAATCACGCCCGAATTTCTGGTTATCCCGGGATCGGAAGGTATGTCCGGGTATAAGGATTACTGGTTCCACTTCCGCGGCTTCCTTTTCGGCACGCTTTTCTCCGCCTTTGGCGGGCTGATAATCGCTGTCGTAGTGTATTTCCTGAGTAACTGGTGAAACGACTGAATCTGGATGGTCATGCTAATTATGTAGCTCAGGAGTTTCCCTCTGCGACAAGGCCTAACGTATTCTACTGATTTTGTGTTTTAATAAACGGGAGCAGATGTCTCCGTCGGAAAATTTTTAACCGACTCGAAAGGAGCGTTCGATGGGTGGAATAGTATGCGCGGTGCGCGGTGGCCCGGACAGCCGGGATACCATTGAAACATCGATCAACCTGGCCAAGAAGACCAGCCTTCCACTGCACTTCCTGTATGTAGTCAATCTCGATTTTCTATCCCATACCACCCGCAGTTCCAGTGATACAGTAGCGGAGCAGATGAAACAAATGGGCGAATTCATTCTTCTCTCAGCACAGGAATCTGCAGATGCAGAAGGGGTTCACCCCAATGGCATCATCCGCCAGGGCCCTGTAAAAGAATGCATCATAAACGTGTGCCATGAAGTAGAGGCCGACTATCTGGTTCTCGGACGTCCGGCCGTTCATGGGAAGAACACCATCTTCTCCCATGAAAAGCTGGAGGCTCTTATCAAGGAATTCGAGGAAAAATCCGGAGCAGAAGTTGTTCTGCCGGGATTGGAGGAAGCGTGAAATTTCGCCGGTTTTTCGTCGCAGCCATACTGCTCAGCGTGAGTGTACTGCTTCTCTTTAACGGTGCCGCTGCAGATGAGGAGACACTGCCGCACGCGATCATCGGCATCCTGGTGGACAGCCATGGCGAACCCGTGGAACACGGTGTGGTGACCTTGCACGCTGTTGGTGAGGAAACGGTTCTTTCAGAAGCATCCAGCAAGGTAAATGGGGCCTTTCTTCTCGCTGTCCCTGAAAGGCTGGATAACGCACTTGAGTTGAATATAGAACGTTCCCACTACGAAGTCGCCCGTATTAAACTCAGTGAAATCCAACTGGAAGAATTGCGCGCGGGCCACTCCCTCTACCTGCAAAATATCGTCCTGGAACGAAAAGTAGGAGTAGCATTCTGGATTACTGCCCTTGTGTTTATCCTGATGCTTACCCTGGTTGCCTCCGACTTGATGCACAACACACTGGCTGCGCTGCTGGGAGCAGTCCTGATGCTGGGAATCAGCTACCTGGGGGCACCTCTCTTTGAAGGCCTCAGAATCATCGACTTTGCCACTGCCGTCGAACATGTGGACTGGAACGTGATCTTCCTTGTCATGGGAATGATGATCGTCATCGCAGTGGTGGAACGAACAGGGGTTTTCCAGTGGCTGGCGTTTATGGCATATCGCGCCTCCGGCGGGCGCACCTGGCTGCTGCTGCCGATCCTGATGGTAGTTACCGGAATCGCCTCCGCCCTGCTCGATAACGTTACAACGATGCTTCTGATGACACCCATTTCCGTCCAGATCGCCCTTGCGCTTGGCATCAACCCGCTTACACTGTTGATACCGGAAGTCATGGCATCGAATGTGGTCGGCATCAGCACTCTGATCGGTACACCCACCAACATCCTGATCGGTTCCTACGCCGGCATCTCATTCAACGGCTTCCTCACCAATCTGACACCCGGCGTTCTTCTGGCCATGGTCGGCCTGGTGCTGTATAGCGAATACACCTACAGGCATGACCTGCGGCCCGGTGGATCAATCTCTGAATCGCTGTATAAGAAGCTGCAGGAAGGCGCTCGCATCACCGAACCGGTGCAGCTGCAGAAAGCCGGGGTCGTATTCGTCATCATGCTGGTACTGTTTTTAACAGGCGAAAACCTGCACCTGCCATCCTCTGTGATCGCCCTGATGGGCGCCACCGCTCTGCTCATCTGGAGCCGTCCTGATATCGATAAGATGATTTCCGCAGTCGATTGGACCACCCTGGTATTCTTTATCGCGCTGTTTATGGTGGTCGGTGCATTGCAGGAAGTGGGGATCATCAGCTTAATTGCTGAGTGGATAGGTAATCTGGTTGGTGAAAACCTTCTGCTGGCGATGATGGCTATCACATGGTTCAGCGCCATCCTATCCATGATCGTGGATAACATTCCTTTTGCGGCAGCTATGCTGCCGGTGGTGGGATATCTCAGTGCCCGCATTCCCGGTGCAGAAAATGATGTGTTGTTCTTCTGCCTGGCAGTAGGTGCAGCCATGGGCGGGAACGGTTCACTGATCGGAGCATCCGCGAACATGGTGACGGCCGGGATCTCCGAACGAGCTGGGTTCCCTATCACCTATACCTACTTCCTGAAAAAGGGGTTCCCCGCGCTGTTAATCACGGTCACGCTTGGGTCCATCTGGCTGGTTCTGCGCTTCATTGTGTTCTGAGCGTGACTTATTGACTGTGGTCTGCGGCCAGTGAATCCAGGATTGTCCGCTCCGCCCCGGCAGCGTGAATGCGCACAACCGTATCAGGGTCGTGCTGCAGCTTCTGCAATGCAGTCAGCGCGTTTGCTGCCAGGTCGGGACGCAGTTTTCCAAGAACGCGAAAGAACTCCGGCGATTCACGACGGACTCTGGTGACATCCGGATCTTCCAGCAGCCGTATAAAAACCGGCAGTGAGTCTGCAAACCAGTCCGGACGGCTGCGAGCCAGATTCTCACACGCCCATATCATCGTCATTCTCACCTCTCGGTCCGGATCAACTGCCGCATCCATTATCTGCGTCAGACAGCTCTCAACCAGTGAAGAATCAGCTCGTCCGATACGGCCCAGCGCCCAGATAGCACGTGCCCGGACCAATGAGTCCGTATGCGTCAGCAGGCTTTGCAATTCCGGGATTACTTCAGCCACAACAGCAAGCAGCCGATATCCGATCATTCCTATAGTCCAGCAGCATTGCGCTAGTATGGCGGTATCAGTATCGCGTAGCAACATCCGGAATCGTTCTTGAAGAGGCATAAGCTGCTCAGCCTTGGAATCCGGATCACGGGCAAGCTGCTTCAGAATCCGTATCCGTTCTTCCTGAGATCCATCACACAGAATCTGGTCCATTCCGCTTGATTTATACCTGACCATGTAAACATTCCCTCCAAAATGTTGCCTGTCGAGACGAAACACAACCACAGATCCCGCCGCTCCGATTGAGTGTATCCGGATCAGAATAAAACGCCAGTTGTCCGGATGGGTTATCCATCCGGACAGCACTGTCAATAACGAGCAGTACCTGCGTACCCGCCCCACCTGTACCAGAGTACCCTCACCATTTCACGGATCCAGCCCTACGATACAGGTACAAAAGGTCTCCAGGGGTACTATCCCCGGGGGGATGCAAGCGAGACCAGAAAATCATATCCGGGCAGATTCCTCTCTGCTCGAAAAGATGGGGGATAGATATGTACAAAGCTCCACGGGCGATCCTTGCAGCGTTTCTTTTGATCGGCTGTCTGACCGGCTGCACCGCGAATAGCTCTCTGCTCAGCAGCCTGGAACAGATCACCAGTTTCAACTTTCTCCAGAAAGATTCGGGGACGACAGTCAGGCAATCCAGCATTATTGCAAAGGATGGTAGTGCCAGGTTTACGATCTACAACCAGACACTTACCGTTGTGATCGATCCTTCAGGTGCACCGGAAACAGATGGCGTGGTTATTTCAACATATTCGCTGGGAGAGAGCTATCTGGTGGAAACCGCTGATCCACTCGAACGTTTCCTGCCATCTGTGCAGATCCTCTCTGCCGGTCCCGGCCAGGAAGAAGTCCTGCAGGTTCCTGTACCGCAGCCGCTGGCGAACCGCTGGAATATGACACAACTGGACCCCGTCAACATCAGATTATTAAAATCGGTCCGTCTCGGAACAAGTACCGCCGCCGGGCTGCCCCTGTTCCTGCAGAAGCATACCTCGTCTATAGGCTTGAACCTGCTGCTGCCAGGTGAAGGGATCGGTCCAGCAGAGCAGGAGGTGTTTGTCTACCAGACACCGGCATCAAAAACCCTCCTTGTATTGCCCGTCGGGAATGCCACTGGCGGAATGCTTGATGCAGCGGAGATACCGCTTCTTGCTCTGAGTGTGCTTGCTGCAGATCTGCCGCGGCTCTCGGAAACCCTGCTCTTGCTTGAACCACCTTTTGGGCCGAACACGGACAGCCTCCCGGAGGATACCGCCCCAAACAGCACTGCAGGCGCGCCTGCTCCGGATGCGATTCCCACTATGACTGCGACCGAAAGCAGCATAGAAAACGGCACCAGCGAAGATTCACTCGCCTGGCTCGATGAACTTCCTGCCACGTGGGCGGGAGAGACGGCACCCATCTGGCAGGCAGAAATCCCGGAACAGTGGCTCCAGCCTGCTGCCGAACAGGAGAACACAACTTCACAGCCTTACACCAACCCCGGCCTGGTTTCGGCAGCAGAGACACTCACCCTGACTAGAGGCCAGTCCAGTACACTCACCTGCCCCGATGGACTCCTCCTTGTAACCCGGCAGGGATCTTCGACTGCCGCCTTTCACTGCAGCAGCTCGATTGCCCCGGATCCAGTTGTATACACTGCGCCCCTCGTTCACCAAGGCCTGCTGGGCAGCTGTCCTGAGGAAGTGCACGACCGCTTTACCGTCACCGGCCCGGATGGCAACACCTACCGCACATGGCATCCGGTCACCGTTGCTGTCAACCCATCGCTGCCCAACAGCCCCCTGTGCACCTTCGCTCATGAGCACGGGGACCCGCCACATCCAGATGCACCACCGCCGGTGTTTGGTTACGCAGCCTACCACGCCGGCCAGACACGCCAGATCGCCGACCATGCAGGGTATAAAGTGTTCACCCACCAGATCGGAAACAGGACCGGCTGGGATACCCCCGAAACGGGGCAGGCCTCACCCGATTGGGACATGATGATCTGGGCACACATGGGGACGAGCAGCCCCGACCGTATCACCACCCGCTTCCACGAGGTGGGCTTCTGGTCGCGCGATATGGAAAATCGCATCACGGAGATCATCCTGATGGCTGATACCGGTACTGCAGTGGATGGCTGTGACGCCGATATCGTATCCCCCGCCCGCCGCATCGCCAGCTCGTGCCGGTTCACCGAAGAGACCTGGGATTACATGCTGCAGCTTAATAACTGGAACGCTTCCTTTGAAGTAACCGTCCACAATCCTGTAACATACATATCAGGAGATATCGACTCAAGACAAAGCGTGCAGCTGCTGGCTGTATCGGAAACAATTTGCGGAACCGCAAAAGATCCCTGCAGCGAGCGTCTGCAGTTCGGATCCGGCGGTTCCTTCTGGCTCGGAAATTTACGCACACTCGGACACCCGGATTGGCGCTGGCACAACTACGGCGGGGAAGAATTCACCTGCTCCGATCCTTATGGCGTTCCCCTCGCCCAGGGCCAGTGCAGCCAGTCTGACTATGGCGCTATTCGGCAGAGGGTTGCAGCACTCTCCTGGATCGGTGAGCCTGGTTTTGTTTGGGACCGGACTTTTAACGGAAGCCCGTGGGACGCCGATAATACACTCTCACTGGGAGCACCCATGGGGAACTAACCGGATTACGGCGAATCCTTCACATCCTTTACTGTGTCTTCTTTTCCTGGTGCTATAATCATTTGCAGCGGTTTCAAATACAATCACAGGAAAAGAGATACGATGAAAGAGATACCCGATATTCAATATGTTTCCTACCAGCAGGCAGGAGAACAGCCCCGCCGGGCCGCATTTATACCGGTTGAATGTGATTTCAGCGGTCTCTCCGAAAGAGATCTGCAGGTTGTCGGCCATCTGATCGAAGCGGTTGAGGCCATCAACCCCATTTTTCGTGATCAGTTCGATCCGCGCACAGCACAGATACAGCAGTTTGTCCTGCAGCTTCTGGATCTGAAAGAATGTTCAAAAAGCGAGAAAGAAACGCTTGAGGATTATCTGCAAATCCTGAATCTCCAAAACAGCCCGTTTTCACTGCTGCCGCGCAAGAACAACCTGCTGCAAATTCCACGAGATCGGATGCAGGCACTGGCGGAACTGGCGGGGCCGGAAGCAGAGAAAACCCTGTCGACCGTTTCAAACTTATTCTATGAGGATATAGCCACCCCGGATTTTGCCAACTTTTACCCGCCAGACTTCCGGGAGGAGGATTTTACAGCGCTGGGTTCAGATGCAACCATTGTCAACTCACGGGTCGTTCGGGGCAAGGACGGAACCGTCCACGCTGTCTTGAACGAGGAAATCTACCAGAGCACCCTGAAGAAAGTGATCGAACACCTGCGGGCAGCCCGCAATCTGGTGACAAATCTGGATTTTTCGCTCTACCTGGATGCCAAAATTGTTGAGATGCAAACCGGGAGCGAGGAAGCACGCCGGGTTGCTGATGCAGCCTGGATCCGCCACCGGTCTACAATTGACATTGTGATCTCCTCTGCACTTGAGGTGTATCTTGATGCGTATAAAAACATACGCGGTGCTGCCACCGGCGGCGTTTTCCTGCGCAACGAAGCCGCCGAAGAGCTGCTTGCAGCCGTCGTGGAACGTGTGCCGCGGTTTGAGTACGAAGCACCCTGGACCTGGAAGAAGGAAACGGTCAATCCGGATAATCTTCCCCACCTGAAGTTTGTTGATGTGCTCTCATGGACCGGCGATTATGTGACCGGCCCCAATACAACACTCGCACAGAGCCTGCCAAATGACCGCTGGGTGACAGAAAACGTGGGTACCGTCAATATGGTGTTCAACAATACCACCAGGGCCGTTTCCCGAGTCACCGGCAGGTTGATGGCTGTGGAATTCTTCGCCGAAGACCAGCACAATTTGATCGATCTTCTCTTCGAAGGCAACCAGCTGCACAGCGCACTGCATGAAATCGGGCACACAACCGGGATCATGGACCCGGAGCATTCAACCGGGCAGCCATCCGATTATCTTGAAGAGGAATACTCCTGGCTCGAGGAAACCCGCGCCGAGCTGTTTGGTTTGTGGGTACTGCCACTCCTGGTTGAAGATGGGATTATCAGCAGCGAACTTGCAGCCGCTTCAAGGAGCGGTTTCCTGCTGACGCTGCTCGGCGCCCTGCGCTTCGAACCGGTACAGGCACACACCATGGCCCGCAATCTGATTTTCCACAGCTTCGAGGAGCAGAACATAATCGTCAGGAATAAAGAGCATGGCAGAACCCGCTACGCTCTGGATGCAGATAATATTCACACTGCGGTAACCGGACTGCTCAAAACTATCGCAGATATCAAAGCCGCAGGAGACAAACCTGCTGCTGTTCGCCTGCGTGAGCGGTTGATGTTCCCTGACCCACGCAGGGAAGAGCTGGACCAGCGCACATCCGAGCTTCCTCTGGGACGCGGTTTGATCTTCCCGCAGTTAGAAAAAGAGGGGAACCGTTTTCTCCCTGAGTCCAGCTATGTATCGAAGTTTTACCGGCAGCCGGTCTTTAAACACACCCTGGAACCCTGAGGAAAGGAAACAGGGCCTGAGTTTGGCAAAAGTTTCACAATATTAAAGAGCACTACGCTAAAACCCGGTCTCTGCAAGCAATAGCCTTTTCTTACAGAAAAAAGAGGCTGTTCCGTTACATCTGGAACAGCCTCTTCCTGTTAACTTCCAGTAGGACCCGACAGTATTACTCTTCTGCAGCCCGTTGGAGTTTCTTTGCCGCTCTTCTGAGCGCGTACCCCGATTTTGGTTCACGTACAAATACAAGCAGGACAAAGCCCACAATCAGGAACAGGGCGATGGAGAGAATTCCCAACCGCTGCCCGGCCTGCTCGGCTGCCAGCTCAACCAATCCTTGACTCTGGTAGAACAACGCTGCTTCGGCCGCGATCCAGCCGTAAACGGTTGGGCCGATAAAGGAGGAGCTGCGTCCGGCAACTGCGAAGAAGCCGTAGAACTCGCCGCTTTTACCTTCCGGTGCCAGCAGCCCTACCAGTGTGCGGCTGACTGACTGCACACCTGTCAATGCCATGCCGGCCATCGCGCCAATTACATAGAACGCTGTTTTTGAATGATTGAAATACATCCACACAATCACACCGATCATCATAAGCAGCGACAGGAACAGCGAGCGTTTGCCGCTGTAGCGATCGGCAACCATACCAAATACGTATGCACCAATCACGCTGGTCACCTGCACAATAATCATGAAGATAATCAGTTCCTGCTGCTCCATTCCAAACAGGACTGCGCCGAGAATAGCAGCAAAATTGAGCGCCATAATAATACCGTCGTTATAGACCAGGAATGCGACAATAAAACGGAGGAATTCCTTGTAGCTGCCGATTTCCTTGAAAGTTCCAAACAAGCGCTTGAAACCGAGTGTGAGATAGTTTTCCCCCTCCGGCAGAGGTTTTGGTTCTGTGCGCTCTTTGAGCCACAGGAACAGGGGAATCGTGGAGGCAGCGAAGAAAACTGCCGTAAAGATCAAGGATAAACGCACGACCAGGGTTCCACCAACAAGCACAATCAACGGCAGAATCAGAAGCAGGCACAGGATTCCGCCCAATGATCCAATAGCCCACCCATTCCCGGAAACCTTGCTGATTTCCTCGGGGGATGCAATCTCGGGCAGCAGTGAATTATAGAAGACCTGAGCACCCCGATAGCCGCTTTCTGCCAGCACCAGCAGTACCATTCCCAGGATCGCATCACCTTCCTGAACAAAGAAAAGCGCTGCTGTAAAAAGCACCGCCTGGGCTGTGAGGAAAAAGAGGAACTTTTTCTTGCTCCCTGTATAATCTGCGATTGTACCCAGCAGTGGAGAAACGATCGCAACCACCAGCATGGCAATTCCGATGGCCAGGCCCCACATACGGGAACCTTCTGCTCCACCGACAACGGTCCCTTTATAGTAGGCAGAAAAAACTGCCAGAATGACCACAGCTGCATAGGCGGAATTTCCAAAATCATAAAAATACCAGGCTACTCTTTCCCGCTTTGCTGCTTTTTCCATCGTACCTCCCGTTTTTATGTACATCCATCCTCCAGTATCATGCTGCCTGGAGTCTGGTTTTTCACCAGACCTTCCAGTCTCACCAGTTGGATTGGATGACGGATTGTATTGTAAAGGTCAGCAGAGAAACACCGGTGTATTCCATGGTTTTTATTAAACCATATCCGGTGAATTATCCTTCCATTTCAGCATCCCAGGGATAAATTTCTGTGCCGCGAGCAGCCTCTCTGATAGCCGGATCATCGGAGAAAAAACCGCGTCGTTCCGGTGGGAGCAATTCGGCGATGCGGCTCATGATCTGATTGCCAATTTCATCAAGCTGGCGTCTGCGTTCCCGGCCGCGGCCTTCCACGGCAAAGGGGCCGAAAGGCTTTCCGATTCTGAGCAATACCTCAGCTCGTCTCTGTTTCGAGAGCGCCGGGAAAACCTCGGTTAGCCCGTCAAAACCCATTGGCAGGATCCGTACACCTGTCTGGGCTGCCAGGTATGCTGTACCGGGCCTGGCCGGGCGCAAAACTTGAGCCCAACTGCCTGCTTCGGGAAATATTCCCAGCAGCCCGCCCTGTTTCAGGATCGCAGCTGCAGCCTTCAATGCGCCGCGCGAACCTGTGCCGCGATAAACAGGATAATACCCATACACTTTTGGAAGCCAGGTTACAAAAGAAGGAGCATTCGGCATATGGAAGCCCCCCAAGAATTCCAGGGGGCGCGGTGTGGCATGAATCATCGCAACCGGATCGATAAAACTGAAGTGGTTGGCCACTACCAGCAGCGGCTCTTCCGAGGGAACATTTTCAACCCCCACCACATTCATCTCCGCGATGGTGGTAAATACTGTTTTGATCATCCGCCGCAGCAACCCTCGGATAAAGCGCCGACGAGGGTAGCGAAACATTCTCTCCCGATCGTTCATACCACTACCTTTACAGTTTTATCTTCCATCCACTTTACAGCGGATGATGGAAATCTACCATTGTCACTCTGCCTATTGTACACCTAACCACCAGAGACAAAGTTCCCTATCAAAGAACAGGAACTGGAGGTGTTTTCAATCGCGAAATCCAAATTCTTCGATCAGCGTCTCGATAAGAGCAGCATGATCGCTGTCAATCTGATCAATCGTGAAGCCGGTTGCATAAAAATCCGGGTTTACATCGTTGGAGCAGTGGACACTCGTCGCATCGAATGTGATTTTTTCAGTGTTAAATTCTTCCGGCAGCATCATTTCAAATTGAAAATGCTGGTTCATCGGTAGTGGAGCCTCACTCATAACCTTAATCCCCTCGGTAGTAATGTCAACGAGATGCCCCAAAAGTTTTCCATTGGATCGATCGAAAAGCCGCAGATAATAGATCAGATGCCTTCGTTTCAACTTCCGTCTACTCAGCACATGCGCCTCCTGATAAAGTGTTCAACACAGCGACATTCACAGGAACCTATTGTATCCGAAATCATACAAGAGGCGATAGGATGGATTGTTTGCCTGATCTTCTACCCTGCCAACAATGGATCCATCAGCAGTTTGAAGAATCCATACCAGCGAGATCCCATGCCAGCAGCACACGCTCCGATACATACCCCGCAATACTGCGTTCAAAAGCCCAGCGGATCACTTCGGGCTTGCGCGCGGCAGCCGTACACAATCGCCCCGGTACAGGCTTGATGCCCACACGACCCAGATCAAGCCGATCCGAATCCCAGCAGGTCTGTACAGTGATATCTTCCTTTGTTCTGCCGTTTGTATGGCCGACACAGGCGCGATAAAGAAGGTCAAACTCCTCAGCCCCCAACTCAAAAACCTCGCCAAGCAGTGAGCGGGCGAAATCAGCCGCACGCCGTCCATGCCCGGGATCGTATGCCTCATTTCGCCGGCGCGAATCGTGGAAAACGGCAAAAAGCTGTACCACAGTCAATCGGGCGCCGGTTTCCTCAGCCAGCCTCTCGCCATTTTCAAAAACCCGCGCCCAATGGGCTGTACCATGAACTCCATCAAGCGGAAGCCGATAGCTCTCCAGAATAATTTTTATCAGCCTGGGATAATCCAAAACTGGACCACCTTTCAATACCAGCCCTCCCAACCAATGATTAATCCATTGTACACTTTCCAGCTGATACTGTCTCCGGCAAACAGGAAAAAAAGCCGCCTTTTGCGCGATTTACCTCCTGACCCTATCCCCGGATATTGAATCAGCACCCTTTTCACCATACACTGAGATTGCTCAAGATGTGGTGAGACAGCAGTTCTATATGATTAAACTGCTCAAGTTTGAATTCGGGAACTCAATAAACCCACCGGGCAGTCTTTTCCCACCGGAAAGGCTTCTCCTTGTACCCAAAATTTCCCGCTTCCTCTATTCCTCCTCCTTGTTCCTCCTGAAACCCTCTTGAGAAACCTGGTCATTGCAGATAGAAGATCAACAGGATCATTTTCCCAATACTGAATCCCTATGGAGAAAACCATGCAACCAAACTCCGCTCCTGAATCCTTTGCTCCTCCGGTTTCGTTCTTCCATTCCAGAGAGTTTATCCTTCTGATCGTCCTGGCAGTAAGTCTGGTCGGTTATCTTTTCGCCCCGGACGATCTGGCTGCCGGCTCATACAAGACTCGTGTGGAAATACGGGCAGAAAACGCCGCATTCCAGCTGGAAGCTCCCTTCGAAATAGGCACACAAAGTGGCGAACTCCTCACCCATACAGAGACTACAGCTGCAGGTACGATTGAAGTACAGGCGGCGGATAGTTATGTAAATACACTCGGACAGACCATCCACTACAAGGTCCGTCTTCTGGATGCTTCCGGTGAGCCAGTCGTTATCACGCTGCAGGACGCAACCTCAACAATATCCGGGCAGAATTACGAACAAATCCTCCCCCCTGTTGAAAAGGACGGGGACTGGCTGCAGTTTTCAATGCGCATTCCCTACAAAACCAGGATTGCTACTGCGCTTATGCTGGCCGTGGCGGGTCTATGGCTGACAGAAATCATACCGCTCGCAGCAGCGGCGTTTCTGGTGCCTATCGTTCTCGTAGTCGCCCGGGTCAGTTCAGCATCTGCCGTGCTGGCCCCCTTTGCCCATCCGATAATTTTCCTGTTCCTGGCAGGTTTCCTGCTGGCCCAGGCCATGCGCCGGACCGGGTTTGACAGACTGATAGCACTGACTATCCTGAGCAGGGCCAGTTCTCGACCTGCATCACTGATGCTCACCATGATGGCCATAACAGCCTTTCTTTCCATGTGGATGTCCAATACCGCGAGCGTAGCCATGATTATCCCGATTGCGCTGGCCGTGATCGAAAAAATCCCTGAAGCCGCCGGTAAAACCGGGTTCCGCCGGGCACTGATCCTGGGCGTAGCCTATGCAGGAGCCATCGGCGGCATCGGCTCGGCCATAGGGACACCGGCCAATATCCTGGCGATGACCTTTCTCAGCGAATACAGTGGAACCGACCTCACATTTATCGACTGGTTCGCCTACGGCCTGCCCATGGTGCTGCTGATGGTTCCGGTCATCTGGGCCTTCCTGCTGCTCTCGTTTAAGGTCCGGTCCACGGATGTAGCCGGCTACGTCAGCCCGGAAGTATACCGGAAGGAGTTCGCTTCACTGGGGGGCTTGAACCGGGAACAGCAAATCGTCCTGCTTGTGTTTGTGCTCACGATAGCCTTGTGGCTTTCTGAAGGATGGCATGGAATTTCATCCGGCATTGTTGCTCTGATTGGAGCCCTGATCCTGTTCTTCAGCAATACCCTGCAAACCGAGGACCTGAACCGGATCAACTGGAATGCGCTCCTGACCTTCGGCGGCGGCCTTTCAATCGGGACCATCCTTGTGGAGACAGGATTCTCCGACTGGATTGCGCTGAAGCTGGTCGGGTTGGCGGCCCTGCCTCAACTCCTGGTAATTTTTCTCGTAGCAGGTATGACCCTGCTGATCGGCGCTTTTATCTCCAATACCGCCTGCGCCGCAATGCTGATTCCTCTCGCCATTCCACTGGCCCAACTGCTGCATATCGACCCTCGCCTGATGGTTGTCGTTGTTGCCATCGCTTCTTCTATCGACTTTGCGCTGATTATCGGCACACCACCTACCATGCTGGCCTACTCAACCGGATTATTCGATACCAGCGAAATCTTCCGCCGCGGTATTGTGCTCGACCTGGTCGGTGTGCTTCTGCTTACAACCGTTATGGTCTGGATCTGGAATATACTGGGGGTGATCGCCTGGTAACCCAACTGCGATCCCCTTCCAACCAGCAGGCAGCCGGACGGAAATAATACATAAAAGCCCCGGATTTGAAATCGGGGCTTTTTTTTATTGCTAGAAGCTTTGCACGGCACAGGAACTTCAGAATAATGGGTTTTTTCACCCGGCTGTCTGCACGGCCTGCCGGTAGCAGCGATGGCTGCCGCAGGAAATCACCTCCAGCAACCCCTGGCGTTCAAGTTTACGAATCGTTTCCAGCACTTGTGGCTGGCCATACTTTCGGAATTTTCCTGCTATCTTTTCTCGAGTACGTGGTTTCGTGCAGAAAGCGAAAACCTCCTCCTCCAGAAGAGTCTCGCTTGTTGGCAGGAGTTGGTGAGGAAACACAATAGTGATACCCGGGTTTCCCAGTTCTTCCCCGCGCTGGTACGTCAGATACAGGGGATATTGATCCAGAAAGCTGCGCAGTCGACGGCGGATTTTTCCACCCTCTCCGGAAGAACCGTACCCATGGACCACAACCAGGGAACCGAAGGGTTGGTCCTGTATCCGGCTGTTATAGGTTCGCAGAAAAAGTTCAAGCGCTTCTTTCACACGAAGCCCATGCAAGTCCAATGTATCTTCATCTCCCGGGGTAAACGGCATACTGACTCCATCTCCTGTTGAAAATCCCGTTGAAGCGGGCTTGCCGCTCAAAGATTACCAGACGGCTTTATGATCCTCTGCCCAGCCGATCAGGTCTTCAATTTTCAGCATATCACCGCCTTCCGGATGCAATGTGCCCTGATAGCGGCCGAACATCTGGTGCACTTCAGACTCCAACGGGCCCACCTTTGTTGCTGCACAACGCTCGAGGAACGGAGTGAATGTCAGAGAGATCTGATCCGATTGCGGAGTCGAGATCTTCCAGGGCGCATTGTAGTCCGCCCTGTCATACTCCCAGCGAAGGTCTTCGGATATTTTCGTCAATCTGCCATCTATACACAGAGCGTTTTCAGTCATACCGGTGCCGTCTGTCCACTGCCCACCCAGATTCAGTCCGACAACATGGCCGCCTTCCCAGCCGGAAGCAGAGCCCCAGTTCCAGGCGCAGCGTCTCGGCCAGATACCGCGGCCGAAATCCAGGCATGCAAAGCTGTTCTGGCCTTCGAACAGCACCTCCTGCTGCCCGATCCGCACAGAACCCTGGGCCGGCAGGGTATTATGCTTGGCAGTATATTGGAAGGTGCGTTCATCCCAGGGGATCACTACATTCAATGTATCATGATCGGCGGGATAGAGAATATCGAAGGAGGCAGCAAGTTGTTCGCCCTCAAAATCCGGTACTGAAACCCGAATTTGTACACCCTGATCAGCCTGCTGCAGACGAATATCCGCTGCCTTATTCTGGAAATTTACGGTCTCCATAACACCTGTGGGCATATGTACTCCCGATCCAAACAATGTGATGATTGTTTTTTCTTTGATTACACCTGTCTGAAAATCACCAAAATAAAGGAACACCATTCCAATATAATCCTCATTGCTGATTGTGACCGAGAACAGGTGGGTTTTCGTGGTCACCGCCCAGTAATTCCAGCGCTTTTTCGCCAGCCATCTTCCGCGTAGATTGGCTGTAATAACAGGCTGCCGCGCCCAACCAACAGCCTGCGGATTCAACAGGCCCTGTGGTGTGCAAAGATCAACCGGATCGGTAAGTTCTCTCTCATCAAATACTGCACACATTATGCTTTTTCCTCCCGCTTTGATTTGGGTTCTCGAAAATAGGCTTTTGTGTTCTCATGCACATCTTCTGCGGCCAGCAGTGTCGGAATATCGAGCCAGCGAAGGCTTTCATGCTGCCCGTCCGGATACAGGCTATCTTCGTCAGCCGTCCTGATTTCATAAGCCAGAACAATATAATGAGTGGAAACATCAGGGATTCCGGCAAAGTTCTCCCTGTAAAAATGCTCATAGACTCCCAGGAACCGGATTTGCTCCCGGTCTATCTCCCGCCCCAATTCGACCTGGAACACCCTGTGAAGTGCCTCGTGGATAGTCTCCCCTTTGTAGATCACGCCTCCAGGCACGAACCAGGTGCCTCGGGCAGGTTCATTGGTTCGCCACCCAAGAAGCACACGGTCGGCTATATCCCGTACAATCAGGTCCACGGATACGAGCGGTGCCCGGCGCACAACCTCAATAAAAGTATCCTGTGGCAGCCTCAATCTTCAGGTTTCCTTTCCAATGTCTTCCCTCAGCAATACTTCTACTATAGAGCTTTCTTCCCCGGTTCATTAACAGGTTTACTGCCATACAGCAGAGGGTTCTTTACAACAGATCCGGAAGCTTTGCTCGTTCAACACCGGCGGCGGGGCTTACAGATCAAGACGAACAGCAGGGCAATACTGGTCAGCGGCCAGATCCAGGCCAGATCTCCAGGGCCGCCTGTTCCGGTGCAGGCTTCCGTGCGGCGGATACGGAATAAGGGATAGTCGCACACAGCCTGCGCCAGGTTTTGATCATCCATTCTTACCGGGTCGATTCCGGCTGCATACGCTGCAAAACCACTGGCAATCAGCACTCTGCGCAGCAGCACCAGCCGGTCCGGGTCCTTTTCCGCTGGTTCAGCAATCGCTTTCCACCAACCCCCAGGCAGCCATACTTCCACCTCAGGATTCGCTCCGATATTTAGCGCCCAATCAGACCGGCTGCCAAAACCAGCTGTACAGTAGAGCAGCCCTCCGATTTCTGCAAAGTTCACCGGTGTTCGATAGGTTCTGCCACTCCTGCGCCCGGTGTGAGTGAGCACCATGATCTGGCCGGAAACACGCGGCCAGAAGTTGATCCATGTCCCCAAGCCCAGGCGCCACATCATAACCATCATTCGATTGAAACGTTTGAAAAACCAGCGTATTCTATCCGTCTCCTGCGGCAAAATAATCCCCATGTTACTATCCCTCCGTTTGAGGTACGGGAAATTGAAGTGCTGTTTTCGCCTGACCTGCATAACTCAGTCAGGCCATCCCGGCAGGTTGATATATTCTGCTTTATCTTAATCCAACCACAGAAAAATACCGAGAGCAATCAGGAGTACATACACAAGCCGGTCAAATTTTCCTTCCGGGATCCGCTGATGCAGCCAGTTACCTGCAAGTAATGCCACAATGTTGACTGGAATCGAATACAGGAACAGGCGCACCACGTCCGTAGTCCACAAACCTGCAAGGCCGTGGCTGGCCGCCACAAGCAGGCCGGTGGGAAGGAAGTATCCCTGCAGTGTGCCGCGAAAGCGATCCGGATTCCAGCGTTTCAGCGAACTGTACACCACAATCGGCGGCCCGTTGGTATTGTATGCACCCCCCAACACGCCGGCTATAAAGCCGAACGGAAACGCCCAGCCATCACCCAGCAGCGGGATCTGGCGTGCAAAAAGGCTGTATGTCCCGAATAGAATAAGAATGATTGCCAGGATTGTCGTAACCAGTTCATCGGAACCGGATCCCAGGAACAGCAATCCCAGGGGGATGCCCAGAATAGAAGCAAGGAGCAGCTGCCATGTGCTCTTCAGGTCCACCTGTTTCCAATCAAACAGCAGGATCCCCAGCGACAGCAGCGGCCCGGTTAATGCGACCAGCGGCGTGGCTGTAGATATCCCCAGCAGGACCGCCAGAAGCGGCATGGCGATTAACGCATTACCAAAACCAACTACAGAACGCAGGAACGTGGAAATGAAAAAAATAATCAGAACAAGAACAACGGTAGAATCCATGGAACTCCAGAGCAGATTCGGGTTTCAGCCTTCAACAGCACCACAATCACACTAGTCTGCCAGTGCAGCATCCACACCCGCATGGGCATGCACCAGCGTCGTATCAAAAACCGGCACATCACAATCCCCACTGCTGACCAGAAGACCGATCTCAGTACAGCCCAGAATAATACCACCGGCACCGGCCTGTACCAATCCGCTCATCACGTCGATGTATTTTGCTTTGGAAGGAAGCCTGATCTCGCCCTGAACCAGCTCTTCAAAAATGATCCGGTCCACTTCTTTCCGGTCTGCCTCTTCAGGTACAAGAACCTCAAGGCCATTCTCCTGCAGTCGACTGGTGTAAAAGGGCTCTTCCATGGTAAAACGGGTGCCAAGCAACCCGACCTTCCGGATACCTGCTTCTTTCACAGCGCTTGCGGTGGCATCGGCGATATGCAGCAGCGGCAGCTTCACCGCCTGCTTTACCTCCGGTGCCAGTTTGTGCATGGTATTGGTGCAGATCAGCAGCATATCAGCGCCCGCTGCTTCCACCTGCCGGGCTGCAGCAATCATAGCCTCAGCTGCCTGGTCCCAATCGCCGGCACGCTGATAGGCTTCGATCTCTGCAAAGTCCACCGATACCATCACACATTTTGCCGAATGAAAACCGCCCAGGCGCTCACGGATTTCTTCATTGATAATCCGATAGTAAACACTGGAAGATTCCCAGCTCATGCCGCCGATCAAACCAATAGTTTTCATTTCTGTCCCTCCCTGCCTGGCCGGAAACAGGCCCAAACCTTCACGCCTCCGAATAGGTACATAATACCGCACATTGCAGGTCTGTGCTCGTATTTTTGCTCCTTCATTAAGATCTGGAACTGCTTCTGTTTCTACTATATTACAGTTCGTATGCAGTGATCTCCCTGATTAGACCTTCTTCAATTCTCAGAATCCGGTTAGCATAACGCGAGATAAACATCCGGTCGTGTACAACCGCCAGCACAGTTCCCTCAAACTGGTCTAATGCCTGTTCAAAACACTCTCGGGAAGGAATATCCAGATGGTTAATGGGCTCATCCAGGAGTAGAAACGTACAACCTTCCGCTACCAGAGATGCCAGCATCAGACGAACCCGCTCACCGTAACTCAACTGGTGAACTTTCCGCAGTGGGTCTTCTCCTGAAAACAGGAAAAAATGCAGAAACGACCGCAGCTCTGTATCACTGGCTGCTTTCCTCTGGCGAATGACTTCCAGTACAGTCTGTTCCGGGTCTGGATTCTGCTGTTCCTGAGCCATATAACCCATTCGCATCCCTCCGCCGTGGAGCACACGACCGCAGACGGGCTCCAGTTCACCGATAATTGTTTTCAGCAAGGTACTCTTCCCACAGCCGTTAGGCCCGGAAAGAACAACCCGATCCCCCGCTTTCAGATCCATATTGATACCTTCCAGGATTGACGGCTGACCAGCATAGCCAACTGCCAGATTCTCCACTACGAGTGCTCTCTTTCCTATATGCTCGGGTTTGGAAAAGGACAGCTTCATCTGCCAGCCTGCCTTTGGTTTTTCCAGATGGTCTTCCGATTCCATATAACGCTGAAGCTTTTTCTCGCGGGCGGTTGCCTTGCGGGCGACTTTTTTCGCATACCGCCGCTGGACATCGTTCTGGGTACTCCTTTCTGTTGTTTGAGCCTGCTGCTTGATACGGGCGATATCCTGTTTCAAACGCCGGATCTCGGCTTCCTGATCCTGAAAGGATGATAGGGCTCTTTTCTGCTCAACGCTCTTCCGGGAAAGGTAATCGCTGTAGCTGCCGTCAAACGCACGGACTGTACGTGTTTCCGGGTCCATGTCCAGAATCCCGCTAACCGTTCGTTGCAGGAACATACGATCATGAGAGACGATTAAGGCTGCACAGTCATAATCATTCAACCAATCCTCCAGCCACTCCAACATGTGAATATCCAGATGATTGGTTGGTTCATCAAGCAGCAGCAGCTGCGGTTTGTCTGTCAGAATTTTCGCCAATCCGAGCCGGGTCTTCTGCCCGCCGCTCAGTTCTTCCACCCGTGTTTTAGGATCAATCACTGCCAGATCGAAATCTTTCAGAATTTCGTCGGCCCTATATTCTTTGCTCCTTGCGGAAAGCACGTTCAGCTCACGTAAAATTTCTTCATACCTCTCTTCCATTGCAGTTCGTCGACCACCTGCCAGGGAAAAGAGTGTACCGGCTATGACCCCCATTTCTTCTTCCAGTTTTTGAATGTGTATCAGATCCGAGTGAAGGAACTCCTCTACACGTAGATCCCTGTACTGGAAGCCCTGTGAAAGATAGCCGATGGATAAATCCGGTGGCGAAAAGCTGAACGTTCCAGAATCTGCTGCTTCTTCACCCATCAAAATGCGCATGAGCGTTGTCTTTCCACACCCATTGGGCCCGATCAGCCCCATACGTTCACCCCGGTGAATGTGGAACGTAACATTCTCAAACAGTGGTTCGAAATATCCTTTGCTCAACAGGTTTACATGAAGCATAGAAATCCCTCTTAAAACAAAAACGCCGCGGCCTGGCCGCAGCATTCTGATAAACAAACATTTCTATCGCAGAGGCGATCAATAAACGGGCCAGGTTCTCCTGCTTTTTTCCTTTGTATTGATCGTGTCACCCATTTCTTTCACCTCAACTGATCAAGGAAATCTTATCAACAGAAACGGCGCCTGTCAAATTTCGCAAACGTTTTTTCAATTTCACCTGCTGAAAAAAAGTCCCGCAAGAAAAATTCCTTTTTCGAAGGAAAAGATACCTTTGAGGCCGGGCCTGTTTTGCACAATCCAGACAAACGCTGGTGTATATCTGCCCTGATGCGCTGATCGGTCTGTGCATCCGGACTGAATCCGGAGTAACAATTCACCCCTTCTTTCGTTAACCCTGATACAGCAATACTGCCCGTCGAATTTACCACGCCAGATTCAGCAGAGCTCTATGTCACCAGTTTTTCAAGCATAGAATGGTCTTTTCTTCGATCCCAGGGGTTTGAACAAAGTATCTACGGAGGGATATCCATGGGGAAAAAAGGGGTGCTTTATCAATTCCGGCCAGGAACCCGGCTTGGACTGCTTGCTCTTTTTATTGTTCAAAGTTTCATACCCATATTGCCAGGTCAGACATCGAATAACACAATCCTTTCAGAACTGCTGATAAACCCTGCCCTTCCCCGTCGGGAAAGCCTTGCTTCTTCAAATATACGGGGAGGAAACACCTGTTTATCTGACCCCAACCATAACAATCCTTTCCTGGCGGAAGATAACAGCACTGAGGAAAGTATCGGCTTTCTGTATGGCGAAAAAAAGGCTGTCCGGGCTGACAGGCCGTATGTCCTTTCTACCTGGATATGCAGCGATGTTAATTATCAGAATTCAGTAATATCCATTTACCAGTATGACCAAACCGGAACTGTAATCCCCTCCTCTAAAATCAGCATTCGTTTTTCCACAACAACAGAATGGGAATTGTTTGAGCATACCTTGACCGGCCTCGACCCGCTCACAACCTCGATCCGTCTTGAGGTGCGGCCGGTGATGTGGTCTGCTGACAATCCCGCAACACCGGAGAATGAAAACGGTATGCTCACCGGCAGAGCATGGTTCGATAACCTCGCCATTTTTCCTCTGTATGGAAACCAGGCACCTGACAGCACCTTTGAAGGCCCATCCACAAGCTGGGTAACCGGGGTCACCGATGACCAGTTCTCCCACAATGGAAACCGGTCATTCAAGGTGGAAGACCTCGACTCTGCCAGGTCTGTCTACGCATATAACCAGGACCGGATCGCTGCCTATCCGAATACAGCGTACATGGTCCAGGCCTGGATTCGTACGCCCAGAGAAAACCAGCAGGCGCTGCTTGCCGTCCACCAGTACGATCGGGCTGGTCAACCCGTTGGAGAACACCTTGACTTCTACTATACCTCCGGGCAGGAATGGTCCCTGTTTCAACAGTTTATTCACGGATTGGATCCTGAAGTTGCGTTTCTCAGGGTGCTGCTTTTCCCGGTTTCCTGGACCCGGGCGGGAGAACTAACCGGTACGGCCTGGTTTGACGATATCTCCGTATCCCCCTACAGCCATAACCTTGTCTCCAACAGCGATTTTGAACGGTCTTCCGATCAACCAGGGAATCCTTTTGAGAATTGGCTTGGCGGGCAGCGATCCGAATCGGACAGCTGGCAGGGGAAGGCGCACGCTTTACTGAAAAAAGGTGACCAACTCAGCCTTCAGCCCGATTCGTTGATTGCAGTCTCTGCAGAATCTTCATACCTGTTTACGTTCTGGTCACGGTCCGACACTTCTGCTGTGATCACTTCCGCTATTCAGTTCTACGACCAGGATCGGGAACCCCTCCCCAATACAACAACCATCCAAAACAATCACACAGCAGGCGATACCTGGCAGGCAAGCAGGATTAATCTGGAAGGCAGTGAAATCCCTCCAGACAGCCGTTTTATCAATCTCCTGTTTACCACCGACAGGTCCAACACCGGAATAGACCGGGTAACGTTCCGGGCGGATCTGTGGCCTATCGAGGGAACCCGGCTGCCGGGATTATCTACTGTGGACCTGTGGTGGGCTCCGCCGGACCAGAAAATCCTCTCAAGTGATCGCCTGGCATCCAATGTTCCCCAATCCGAAGGTATCACCCTTTATACTGCCCGGAACGAGATGGAATCCTTCCAGCTTGTCTTTTGTCCAGAGCAAAACGCCATCCTTAATAATGTAAAGGTCAGCTCATTGAACAGCGGAGGGGGATCTGGTTCCAGCAATATTACTCTGACTGTCCGGGAGGTTGTGAACGTCCCGATCGGAAACCCGACCGACCGGAATGCTATTCAGGCCAACGCAATACCCGATCCGCTGCCGCTCCTGGGAGATCCACTCAATCTTCAAGCAGGAACGACGAAAGCAATCTGGTTTACCGCTGCGATCCCAAAGAATACACCCGCCGGGACCTATTCCGGTTTTATTTCTTTCAGGCTGGATAGAGAGCAAACAACCATTCCACTCACCATCCATGTCTGGAATTTCACTCTTTCTGACGACACCCACTTACAGACAAGTTTTGGTTTATCAACCGGACAAATTAAGAAGTACTACAACACGTTCAATGATCGTTTATGGCAGAGCGTTCTGACCACCTTCACCGAACACCGTGTCAGCCCCAACAATCCGTTTCCGAACCGATGGTATACGATCGAAGCCGTCATGCCTGGCGAGTGGAGGGGCAATGCCGGCTTTGTTTCGGATCCGGACGTTCCGGAAAACCATGTGCTTTCTGTCGAAGCTGGAACAAGCACAGCCCGGGCATATCAGGCTGACACCATTCCGGTCACAGGAGATACTACCTGTACTCTGGAAGGCATAGTCCGGGTTCTGGATGAAAACAGACATCCTTTCAATATAGTGGTCAGTGAATTGCAGAATGATCGGGTATTAAAACAGACTGCTTTCCCGCAAACTGCTTCGGATTCGTGGTCGCCATTTCTTATTCAAATAGGTCTGGGGGTTGGCACAACCCATATCCAGATCTTTATCGAAGCTTCCAATAGCATCGTATCTGCTCCCACTCCTGTTTCCACAACCGTAATCCCGTCAGAGTTCCCAACCTGGAGGGCATCCGGGACGTCTGAAGGAAAACAGACTGGTACACCGGGAACCACAGATACACCACAGACAACCCGTGCCTCTATGGCAACTTCCACCCCATCATCTGCAACCCCCACCCTTGCAGAAACTGCGGAATCTGCTGCCGTTTCCGCCACTACAGCAATCTTCCCCTCCCCTGCAATAGTGTTCTCCGAAAGCCCCGGGGCTGCTGTTTCTTCCAGTAAGGACAATTCAATAGTATTACCTCCATCTTCCGGGTCCGATAATGCTGAAGAACTAACACCGGAAAATGGGAGCTCTGCTGGAGAGATCACTGGCTCCGGAACGCCAACCGGGACTTGCGATACAGGTTCAATCCCCCCCTGTCCCGGCCCAATCCTGACACGGTTACCAGCTTTTACCCCATCCCCAACATATACACATGGGCCGTCCCCGACACCCAGCAGTACCCCAACACCATCACTGGTGCCGAGCATAACCTATACTCCATCACTGACATCCACTCCTGCACCCCCCGTCAGTTTCCTGTTTGACGATTTCCGCCTGACAAATGCCGGCCCGGAAAACCACTTCCCGCGAGGAGACTGTGAGCCTCTGGATGGAAGCAGCGCCACTGCCATTGCAGATTTTTATCGTTTCGACACGGCTTTTACAGATATGGAATCAGACAACCACTTCAACACGGTCAGGCTTTACCTGCCGGGATTTGCATCCCTTCAGGGTGTGAACATCTCCAATCCGGATATCCTCTCCTTCCCGTGGGGTACGTCCAACTACCAGTCCGCCTACCATAATGTATTCGAAACACTGGCCGGCCATCTTTATGAAAACAACTGGCAGGATCAAACCATTGTCTTCTGGGCCGATGAACCTTCACCCTCCTCACTTCAGAATGTGATCTATGGGATGGAAGTATTCCAGGAGAACAATTACCCGATCCGCAGAGCTTTGACAATGGTCTATATACCGCTGGAACCCGGGGAAGACAGCGCGGCTGGTACAACCATGGGTCCAATGCATGAATTGAATGATGTCGTTGATCTCTGGATCCTGGCATATCAAAACATGACCCCGGAATGGATCGAATCCCGCCAGCAAGCCGGAGATGAAGTCTGGTGGTATCTTTCCAGCGGTATCCGGGAGCCTTATGGAAATTTATTTATCGATTACCCGGGAATTGATATCCGCAGCCTGTTCTGGCAGGGGTGGAAAATGGACCTCAGCGGCATGCTTTACTGGCAGACGATGTTATGGGCCTCGGATCTCGATTGTGTTCTCGAGAAAAAACCGGGGGAATCTGAGCCTGTATGCCCTGATCCCTGGGTGGAAGCCGGGTACTATAACGGCAGCAGGTTCATGGGAAATGGTGAAGGCCGGCTGCTCTATCCCCCTCGAAACCGGACTGCAGGCTCACCATCCACCGATCTGGTCCCGTCCATCCGCTGGGAACTGATCCGGGAAGGGATCGAAGATTACGAAATCCTGACCATGCTGGAAAGATACACGGGATTGTTGAATAAACATAATCCACACTCGAGATCCCTGGCAGCCCAGGCAGAATCGCTTCTGGCCAGAGCGGAGAATTTGGCCGGCAGCCCTTCATCCTATCCACAACACAGCAGCGGATACGCGGAAATACGCCAGCAGATTGGATCCCTGCTGCCCCGGATTTTTGCTGAGGTGTACACAGAAAAGGAGGACTGACAGCCCAATCCCAAGGCATCCAGGCATGGCCGGTTCAGCAGGAAATTCCTGCATGAACCCGGTACTGCTGTCCTATCTGAGTGACAATTCATGTTCCCTTTCGTTAACCCTGATAGATGAACAACAAATACGTCTTTAGTGGGGAACTTAACCTTCATCAGTCTGATCTGGTTTGAAAAACAATCTCTCGCAGGTGATTCATTTCAGCGCAGCAGAAACAGATGAATGGTCCACAATACAAATTAATTCAGGAGAAAAACAATGAACTCACATATTCGTATCTTCCTTCCGGGTTCCACGGGGAGTATCGTTCCCGATTGGAATTTTGAAAACCTCATCAAAAAAAACAAGCAGCAGTGGAGTAGAACAAACAGACACTATGTTGTATGGAAAAACTGTAAAAGAGGTCCTTCAACTGAACACATCTCGCATACTCACAGATTAATAAAGAGACTTCCGGATTGAAAACCCGGAAGTCTTTGAATCTTCCCCTAAAGCCGGTAAATCTCCGTTCGTTCTCTATGGACAACATGTGACGGACTGTAACCGCAGATCATTACAGGCCGGTCAAATATTCGACTCAGACAGGCCGTGAACAGGACATTGCTGATTCATCCGTTTCCCTGAATACTATCCAGTCTGTTGAGCGACCTCGTTATATTTATAAGGCCAAATCAAGAAAATCCTTGTACCCCTGTTTCTGATGAGAAAAAACAACAGCACCACAGACTCTGTAGAATCAAACTGATGTCCATATAGAGAAAGGTGATACTGTTGAATTAGTTCCACTGTTTTCTATAAAAGCCCGCACACCGGCAGAAAGACCACAGGTTATCCGGGTTGACTCAACACGGGATCAGTTAGGCATGCCCTCCAGTTCCCGTGTTTCCTCAACAGTGAGTACCTTGGCCAGATCCACCAGTATGATGAGCCGGTTATCCTCTTTTGCGATTCCTTCAATAAAACCGGAATCTACAGTAGTCACCATGGGTGACGGCGGTTCGACTTCTTCGGTGTTGATATTGAGGACTTCAGACACACCATCAACGATCATACCAACCTTCATGTCATCGATAGCTACAACGACAATGCGGGTTTCCCTTGTCTCTTCCCGCTCCTCAAGGCCAAATCGGCAGCGAAGATCGACAACGGGAAGCACCTCTCCCCGCAGGTTGATTACCCCATCGACAAAAACAGGGGCATGCGGTACGGAAGTGATATCCTGCATTTTGATGATACTCTCTACCCGGTGTATATCCACAGCATAGTACTCATCTGCCAGCTCAAATACAACAAGTTGTCTATCCATAATCTGTGTTTTCCTTTTCTCTGGATTATTCTACGTGAGACTCCCGGGCCAAAAGTCGGGGCTCCTCTTCCCTTCCAGTTTTATAACCGTTCCCACCAGCAGTCTCGTTGATCGGTGCTGCGGGTGTTACCTGCGTTTGCTCTGATCTGGAATCCGTGGTGCTTTCTTCCTCTGTCAGAACAAATCGGGCAACCAGCCCTTTGAACGCCTGCGCCATGTCAGCCATTGCCTGTGCAGAGGCTGTCACCTCCTGTACCTGTGCACTCATCTCCTCTGTACCTGCACTGACTTCTTCCACCGCCGCACTGTTCTCTTCACTGATGCTGGCGATACTCTCCATCGATTCCGACATATCGTCTGAGCCTGCAGCCATCTCCTCGGTTGCAGCAGTGTTTTCCTCAACAACTGCAGAGACGGCATCCATCGCTTCAACCAGCGTCTGAGATGCCTGGTTTACCTGCCGGGCGGCATTCTCAATCTGGCGGACCTGTTCTTTCACTTTTTGCGACGATACAAGAATCTCTTCCAGTGCATTACCAGCTTCCTGTGCCCGGGTCATACCGGAGCTCACTTCTCCAGCACTGACCTCCATAGCCCCAACAGCCTCATTAATCGCGTGCTGGACTTCTTCAATCAAGCCGGCGATTTCCTTTGTCGCAGAGGTTGAACGCTCGGCCAGCTTGCGCACCTCATCAGCTACCACTGCGAATCCCTTACCATGCTCACCTGCTCGTGCCGCCTCAATAGCAGCATTCAGCGCCAGCAGATTGGTTTGAGAGGCGATATCATCAATGGTTTCAACGATCAATCCGATCTGTTCCGACCGCTTGCCCATCTCCTGAACACGATCCTTGGAAAGCGCCACCTTTTCCTGGATTGACGCCATACCTTCGATTGTTTCCCGGACAATATCCGCACCTTTTCGTGCGGCCTCGGATGCCTTTTCCGAATCCTGCCCGCCTGTACCTGCAGCCTGTGTAACTTCCGTTACAACACGTGCTATTTCGGCCGTGTTCTCATTTACCTGGCCAATCGAAAGGGCTTGTTCCTGTGCTCCCGCAGCAACGCCTTCAATCGTGCGGGTGATCTGATCGACGGTGGTTGTTGTCCGGGTCATCGCTTCTGTCTGGCTCTGATTTCCCTGCGCTACCTGCTGGATCGTTGCTGCAATTTGCGACGTTGCCGTGCCTGCCTGAGCTGCTGCGGAAGCGAGCTGTTCCGAAGCTGCTGCCAGGCTGTCGGCATTGCCGGCAATCTCGGATACCATCGAGCGGAGCTGGGTTACCATCTCGTGGAAACTGTTGCCTATCGCATCGGCTTCACTTTTTGGTGCTACTATGACAGACAACTTTCCTGCTGCAACTTTCCGGGCAATCTCTGCCATCTCCTTGAAGTACCCAATCAACCCTTCAAAAGCGTGGCCGATAGAGCCTAATTCATCCGTGCGCGTATTGATTGCGGCAATAGCGTTCCAATCCATCCCCTCGAGTTCCGCATCCCCCTGCGCCAACCGTTCAGCACCGGCAGCTATCAGACGGATCGGCTTGGACAGTGAATCTGCGGCGAACCACAGGATCACCAACCCAATCGTTGTGAGTACCGCACTGATCGCTACAAGGCCAAACACAGCCTGGCTGGCCTCTCTGACAATTTCTGCCATCGGAATGGTCAGGTTCACCACCCACGGTGTTTTCGTACGACCCACATAAATCGGCATAAAGAAGGAGCGTTTATCATCGTACTCTTCAATAAAGGTCTCACCTTGCTGAATACCTGCAATAATTTCTTCCGGATTTTCATACAGCGCCGACAGGTCCCCTCCTATCAACTCGGGCTGCCCTGTGGCGCCAGCAATCACACCGCCGTTGCTGAAAATATACATCCTGGCGGTCCCGTTGTAGAGGTCAACACTATCCGCCATTTCCTGGAAATAATCCAGAGGGTAATCCACACCTGTTATGCCATAGAAAACCCCATCCACTGAAATCGGAACGACAAGGGAGGTCATCAGTGTATCCACACCATGAACCGGATACACAAAGGGATCAAGCAAACACTCTTCACCAGTCCGCTTCGGACACAGATAATATTCACCGATACCTTCGGTTTCATACTCAAGCAGAGGTTCGAGCGCTACCTCGCCGCTTTCAGTGCGCGACATGTAAGGAATCAGGCGCCCTGTTTCGTCGTATCCTTCCTTACCTGCATAGGCTGCGTCACGCCCATCAAAAGCCTCAGGTTCCCACGCCGTGTAGACGCCGATAAACCCCGGGTTTTCCAGTGCAAGACTTTCCAGCATGGAGAACAGCTGTTTCCGTGTCAGGGTCAGTTCCAATGCAGGATTAGGGATTGCTTCCAGTTGATCCGCCAGGCCGCGAACTGCATCCAGACCGAGCTCCAGCTCGGCACGAATTAATGCGCTGCTTCCTTTTGCTTCCATGATTGCTGTCTGTTCAGCTGTTTCCAGGGCATGCGTGCGGGTATTGAAAACGGAATACAGCGTCAAACCGGCACTCAACAACACCAGAATCATTCCTACAATGAGGACGAGCTGAGTTCGTATGGATTTAAACTTGATTCTCATATATCTGCCTCTCACATGCTGCCGTAAAACTACGTGGTGATTGACAAGGTTTTCCCTGAGTTTCTTCAGAATCAAAAACGGGCTCAGGACCATTCCTTGCTTCTAGGTTATCGGCTCCCGGACAATCATGCTGGAGCTGCATACCGTAAGAATTCCATAAATTCAGATGCAGAGAGAGCTGCCGATCCTGATCTGGAGAACAAGCATCTTTGATAAGGCCGGACGCATACCTTGCAGCCACAATAACTATGCAAACCAGAGAAGATCCCAACTGCCGGTGAAAACTGTGAGCCGGCAATACTTTCGGCCACTTTCACCAGCAGCAGGGATCAATACTGGAGCCTTTACTTTAAAATCTGGTTGATGAGCCATTCCCTGAAAGCAGGGCGGCTTCTTCAGGCTGCTGAAGATATTCCTCTTCCGGTTTCTCTTCTGCGCTTTGTTCACTCAACTGGAACTGGGAGACAACTTCCTCCAGCATTTCAGCCATATCCGCCAGTGACTGCGCAGCTGCGGTGACTTCTTCAACCTGTGCGCTCATCTCCTCGGTTCCGGCGCTGACTTCTTCCACCGCCGCACTGTTCTCTTCGCTTATACTGGCTATCGTCTCCATAGCATCTGAAACCTGGCTCGATCCACCAGACATCTCCTCTGTGGCTGCGGTATTTTCTTCGACAATGGCAGAAACACTCTGCATGGCCGCACCCAGATTCTCCGAAGATTTAACGACGCTGGCCGCTGTATTGGAGATCTCGCGCACCTGATCTGCAACCTGTTCGGCGGCTTCCCGAATTTTGACAAGCGCTGCACCTGCTTCACCTGCCCGTTTTGTACCTATATCGACTTCTTCCGTGCTTTCACGCATGGCTGTTATCGATTCTGTAATAGCCTGTTGTACTTCCTGAATAAGGGTGCCGATTTCCTGCGTGGCGAGGGTTGAACGTTCTGCAAGCTTGCGCACCTCATCGGCTACAACGGCAAACCCTTTACCATGTTCACCTGCCCTGGCTGCCTCAATAGCAGCATTCAAAGCAAGCAGGTTGGTCTGAGATGAGATATCATCGATTGTGGCGACAATATCACCAATTCTTTCGGATCTCTCTCCCATCGTCCTGACTTTTTCTGCTGATAGATTCACCTTTTCACGAATACTTTCCATGCCAAGGATCGTCTGCTCGACAGTTTCTGTTCCCTCACGAGCAATTCCAGCTGCCATCTCCGCAATCTCAACACCCTGCATCGCGTCTGTTGACGTTCGTGCAATCACCATGGAAATTTCTGCAGCGGATTCACTCGCTCGGGTGATCTCCTGCGCCTGTTCCTGCGCACCACGAGCAACACCATCAATAGATTTAGTCATCATATCAACTGAGGCCATCGTCGTCGTAACTGCTTCTGTCTGCGATTGGGTTCCGTGGGCTACCTGCTGAATCGTGGTTGCAACCTGAGTCGTTGCCTCTGCCGCCTGCTCCGATGCACGGGCCACTTCATGCGCTGTATTCCTGAGCTGCATCGTATTCTGGCTGACCTCTCCCACCAGGTTCTTTAACCCATCCAGCATCCGGTTTAGTGCATTACCCAGTTCATCGCCCTCTCCCCGTGCATGCATCGTGATACTCAAATCCCCATCGGCGATTCTTGTGGCTGATTCTGCAACCTCGATCAGGTACAGCTCCGTCGCTCGCAGCGCCCGTCCCGTAGAGCCGAGTTCATCTTCCCGCTCCATGATGGTTTTCTTTACTGATTCATCGATATCACGGTTAAAACTACCCATGCTCAGCGCCTGTAAAGCCCCAGCCATAATCGTAAGAGGCTTCGAAATTGTGCCTGCTGCCCAGAAGCCGGCTGCTACCGCCAGGACAAGCAGACCCACACCAATAAGCAAACTGACCAGAAAACTCGCCCAGATTTCTGACGAGATTTCAGAAAGGTCTTTATCCAGCACCAGTGTCCAACCCAATTCAGCAGCTGCGTTATTTTCGCCGTGTATGAAGGATACCAGGGCGGGATTTCCTTCAAGGTCTGCAATTTCACTGGCATACCACGCTGAACCCGGCTCTGCCAGATGGGGCATGTAATTTTCAGGAACCTGTGTCAACAGAATCTCATCACTATGGCTGAAGATAACCATCCCTGCTCTATCCACCAGCGCCGCATGCCCGCTTACTCCGAAGGTGAGCCTTGTAAGCGCCTGCACCATTTGGGTAACATCGACTGTTCCCCGCAAAACGCCGATAATATCTCCATCCAGATTGCGCACTGGAACACCGAGGTTCATAGCCCATACACCAGCCGATTCATCAAATTCCACTTCACCGATATAGTGAGTCCCCGCACCATTCTGGTATGCACCCTGCCACCAGCCTTCATCTGCCTGCAGGTAATCCCCTGTGCGCTCTGTCATCGCAATGTTTACACCCTGGATATCTGTTACAAATACTTCAACTTCCTCCGGAAATACCTCCAGAAAATCGCGGAAAAGGTTACTCACAGGGTTATTCTGTACTGCCTGGACCAGGGGCTCAGCTCCAGGCTCTTCATTGATCCAGGCTTCATCAAGTGCTGCGATTTCTGCCGAAATCTCCTCCTGTGATCGTCCTGTATAAGACAAATTCGCTTCCTCAAGTGCCGCAATCAGTTCATGGGAAAGCGCCAGCGTTTCCAGTGTGTCCATGCTGCTGCTGATATTTTCGGAAACCCATTCAAGTGACTCGTTCCCGATAGCCAGCATTTCCTGCCCATTCGTTTCCCGGGCGGATTGGTTAAGTGAGAAATATAGATATACAATTATCAATCCAACCGTAATGAAGACGGATGCTGTAACCATGAAGACGATTTTTGTCCTCATCCGCCAATCGTTGAAACGAAATCGTCCTGCCGACCTACTCTTTACTTCAGCTTCTTGTACCATAGTCATCCTCTTTTCTACTTTCTTTATTTAAACCGATTTAATTAAATAACCCTGCTCAAATACTGTCAGCCAGAACCAGACAGGCAGCAATATCTCAATTATTCATGTTTTAATCACCTCGATAGAAGCCCTTTTCGCTATGCAAGATTAAAGGTGGCCAATGATTATCCAATCAAACCAGGTTATCTTTCAGACCATGCAGGCGAGATCCTGCTGAAGCTGTCTGAATCACTGCAGCAGCGGCAGCCCTTACTATCGGTTCGATAGACAGGAATGACTGATCCGGCATGCTGCTTTATCACAGTAATACAAACCGGCCAGCACGTGAATATAATTTAAGTAAATTTGATTGGCTTTGGGCAGAAGCTTTATAGGGATATATGCGATCAGTTGGACCAGATTATGCGGAATCCAGCCCTTTCCAGCAGTCTCTGATTCTTTCTCCACAGGGCGCGCGAAATACGCGAACGATACTTGCGCCGGGTTTTCCCCACCGTAGCCACCTTACCTTCTAATAAACCCAGTGCAGCTGTCAGTGTGGCAAGATCCTGCGCATCTTCGTTTGCGGAGGAAGGATATGCTCGTTCGATAATGACCAGACCCCCTGTCATTTTTTTCGTTCCTCCATTTTAATCATCACCTCTTCTAGCATACATCAAATCAAAGTAGAAAGACAATTCTATTCAAAATCCCTCCCAAAACTGCTGATCAGATCCTGGCCTTGGCACATTCCGGAGAATGTGTTATTCTTTTTTCATCATGAAAATGAACTTCCAGTCCCATACCCATCATATTCATCATACTTCCAGGTATCGAACCCGGGTGGGCTTGGTTTAAAGCATAATTGTCAAAGAATCCAGCGCCTTCCCACACCGGGAAGGCGCTTCTGGTTTAACGGTAAAGGAGAAGATCTTGAAAACAAAACGTACTGAACTTCGTATCGGGTTGCCCAGTAAAGGCCGCTTATTCGACGGTTCGTTGGATTTTCTGGCCAAAGCCGGCCTGTCCGTTTATAAGCCCAATCCCCGCCAGTATGAAGCCACCATTCCTGCACTGCCCGGAGTGCTGGTTCTTTTTCAACGCGTTGGAGATATCGTCGTCAGCGTGGAAGAAGGCAGTGTGGACTTCGGTATTACAGGCTGGGATACCTACAGAGAGCGCACTTATAACTCCAGCCGGTCAATGCCTCTGCTGAAGAACCTTGGTTTTGGCAGCTGTACCCTTCAGGTGATCGTCCCGGAATCAATCCGCGAGGTGCGCACGCTGTCGGACCTAGCAGTATATCGCAATAATCTGGCACGCCCGCTGCGGGCAGCCACCAAGTTTCCCAACCTCACCCGCAGGTTCCTGGATGAGAACGGTCTCACCGATACAAAGATTATCGAGGCGGAAGGTACACTCGAAGTAGCCCCTGCTATCGGCTACGCGGACTTCATCATCGACCTGGTCAGCACCGGCACAACTCTACGGGACAATCACCTCCGTATGCTGGAAGATGGTGAAATGCTGAGATCAGAAGCCTGCCTGATCGCCAACCGGGCTGCATTGAAAGAGCGCCCGGAGGTGATGGCTCTGGCCCGAACTCTATTGGAGTTCATGGAAGCCCATCTGCGGGCTTCAACCACGGTTTCGGTCTTCGCCAATATCCGCGGCGAATCCCCGGAAACTATTGCCGATCTGATCTTCGAACAGGATGTCATCGGCGGGCTGCAGGGCCCCACCATCTCACCGGTGATCAATCGCGAAGAAGGTGACTGGTTTGCCGCCCACATCATTGTGCAGCGCAAAGACCTGTATGCCGCCATCAGGGAACTGCGTTCGATCGGCGGCAGCGGTGTGGTTGTTACCCCTGTTACATACATTTTTGAGGAAGAACCGGTTTCCTACAAGAACCTGCTGGAACAATTGGAGGAGTAGATGTTGAAATTATTCACCGCTTCCGAAGCACAGCAGACGATCCTGCGCCGGCAGCGCGGAGGCGATAGCACCTACCCGCAGTCCTTTCTGGATGGCCTGGCCCAACACTTCGGGCCTGGAACCACTCCCGAAGGTACCGTCCGTGCCATCCTTGATTCGATCCGGACCGACGGCGATGAAGCCCTGCGAAAATGGTCAGCTGAGCTGGACCGGGTTTACCTTGATTCCCTTTCCATTCCTGTGTATCGATTCGAAGAAGCATACCGGGGCATACCGGACGACCTGCGCCAGGCGCTGAAAGATTCTGCTGCCCGCATCCGATCTTTCCACGAACGGCAGCCGCTGCCTTCCTGGACCACGGGAGAGATGGGCGGTACCGTTGGACAGCGTTTTACACCTGTGCAGCGCGTGGGTGTATACGTTCCCGGCGGGACCGCCCCGCTGCCCTCTTCGCTGCTGATGTCGGTAATACCCGCACAGGTTGCAGGTGTGTCGGAAATCGTTGTGTGCACGCCGCCAGAACCGGATGAGAGCATCCTGGCGGCTGCGTATCTCTGCGGTGTGGACACGGTATTCCAGATCGGGGGCGCCCAGGCCATCGGCGCGATGGCTTATGGCACTGAGAGCATTCCCGCTGTCGATAAGATTGTCGGCGCCGGCGGACTGTTCGTCACCCTCGCCAAGCAGCGGGTATACGGCATTGTCGGCCTCGATGGGCTGGCCGGCCCGACGGAGACAATGGTAATCGCCGACGCCAGTGCCAATCCAGCCTGGGTAGCTGCAGACCTTCTCGCCCAGGCCGAGCACGACCCGCTTGCCAGTGCCATTCTGCTCACACCGGACGCGACCCTAGCCGCTGCAGTCGCAGCGGAAGTCGAACGCCAGCTGGCAAACCTTTCCCGCCGCGAAACCATCCGTTTCGCGCTGGAACACCGCTCCGGTGTGGTGCTCACTGAGGATATGGATACCGCTGTCATGCTCGCCAACGACTACGGTGCCGAGCACCTTTGCCTGGCAGTTGAGGATCCACAAAGTCTTTCGGAGCAGCTGTATAACGCCGGCGGGATCTTCCTCGGCGAGTTCTCATTTGAAGTGCTGGGAGATTACGTCGCCGGCCCCAGTCATGTCATGCCCACCGGCGGCACCGCCCGCTTTGCTTCCCCGCTAAATGTACTCGACTTTGTTAAACTGACCAGTATCGTCGCCCTCGACCCGGATACCTGCCGGCACCTGGCTCCCACGGCTGCCCGTATCGCCGATGCCGAGGGCCTTTCCGCACACGCAGCCGCAGCCCGTATCCGGCTGCAGGATTCTACTGGAGAAAAAATATGACAGCTGCAACAAGCGCGTTTGTTCGCTCCTTTATCGCCGATATGGAAGCCTATACTCCGATCGAGCCTTTTGAAGTGCTCTCTCAGCGGCTGGGGCTGCCGCCGGAAGAAATTGTCAAACTCGATGCGAACGAAAACCCGTACGGGCCGGTGCCGCAGGTGCGAGAAGCCCTGGGTTCTCTGCCCTGGCCCCATATCTACCCCGATCCCGAATCACGCCAGCTGCGTGAAGCACTCTCCGGATGGACCGGGGTGCCCGTTAAAAACATCGTTGCCGGTGCTGGTGCGGATGAACTGATCGACCTTATCATGCGCCTGGTGCTCGATCCCGGCGACACCATCCTCAATTGCCCACCGACCTTCGGTATGTACGCCTTCGGCGCCAGCATTCAGGCTGCGCGCGTGGTCAATGTACCCCGCAGGTTGGATTTTTCGCTGGACTTGGAAACGATTGAACAGGCGGCTCAGAAGGAGCAGGCCAAACTGCTCTTCCTGACGTCGCCCAACAATCCGGATGGATCCCAAATCCCGCCCGAACAGGTCCTGCGGTTGCTCGAGCTGCCGCTGCTGCTGGTGCTGGATGAAGCATATGTCGATTTCGCCAAAGGACGACAGAGTTTGCAGCACGCGGCGCTCGAGCACCACAATCTCATCGTATTGCGGACCTTCAGCAAATGGGCCGGGCTGGCCGGTATGCGAGTTGGCTATGGCGTTTTCCCTGACACACTCCTGCCGCATCTGTGGAAAATCAAGCAGCCGTACAATGTGTCTGTGGCCGCCTCCACAGCTGCAGTGGTTTCGCTGCAGTATCCGGATGCACTCGAAGTCAACCGCCAGAAACTGCTGGACGAGCGCGACCGTCTGAACAAAGCACTGCAAACCGTGCCCTTCCTGCAGCCCTATCCCTCACAGGCCAACTTCATTCTCTGTAAAGTTCTGGACAGGGATGCCCGTCAGCTTAAATTCGATCTTGCAGCCCGCGGCATCCTGGTTCGCTATTTTGAAAAACCCGGCCTGAAGGACAAAATCCGCATCAGCGTGGGCAAACCGGAACACACCGACCGCCTGATTAGCAACCTGCTGGAAATGGAGTGAACCATGCGAACAACCAGAATCCAACAACAAACCAGCGAGACCGATATCCTGGCAGAACTGAACCTTGACGGCAGCGGGAAGACCGAGATCTCGACTGGCATCGGCTTCCTCGACCACATGCTCCACCATCTTGCCTTCCACGGAATGCTGGATCTGACACTGAAAGCCACAGGTGATCTAGATGTGGATGCACATCACACCATCGAGGACTGTGCACTCGTTCTTGGAGAAGCTTTCAACAAAGCGCTGAAAGATCGTGCCGGGATCGTACGAGTTGGGTCCGCCTTTGTGCCCATGGATGAAGCTCTGGCAGAGGTAGTACTCGACTTCTCCGGCCGGCCGTACTGTGTGATGGATGCAGAGTTCAACGCACCGATGCTTGGAGCCTTTCCCACGGACATGATCGAACATTTCTTCCAGTCTCTTGCTGCAACAGCCCGTCTGACCATCCATGCCCGCGTACTCTACGGAAGGAACGACCACCACAAAGCCGAAGCTCTCTTTAAAGCTCTCGGCAGGGCGATACGCCAGGCAGTGGAACTGGATAAACGCCGTGGACAGGCAATCCCGAGCACCAAGGGGGTCCTGTGATCGCACTGGTTGATTACGGGATCGGCAATCTGCGTTCGGTCGCCAATGCACTGCGTTATGTCGGTGCCGAAGTAGAGGTAACCTCAGATCCGGCTGTGCTGTCAAATGCGGAGAAAATTGTTCTCCCTGGCGTCGGTGCTTTTGGAGATGGTATGGCCTTTCTGGCCGAGTACGGCCTGGTGCAGCCGCTGAAAGAGCTGGTATCCAACGGAAAATTTTTGCTGGGCATCTGCCTGGGCATGCAGCTGCTTTTTGAAAAGGGTGAGGAACACGGCGCAACCGCCGGCCTGGGTTTGCTGCCTGGCCGGGTGCGTGCATTCCCTCCTGGAGACCTTAAAATTCCCCAGATCGGGTGGAATGAAATACTACCGAATGGCGAGTCAACACTGCTGTCCGGTCTGCCGCAGCCTGCGTACGCTTATTTCAACCATGGATACTACTGCGATGCCCTGCCGGAAGACACCGCTGCCTCGTGTGAGTACGGGGTGCGCTTCTGTGCTGTTGCAGAACGGAACAACCTGATGGGTGTACAGTTCCATCCGGAAAAAAGCCAGCAGGCAGGGCTGCAGCTGCTGCAGAATTTTGTGAGGTTATAACCATGAGTTCTTTTACGGTCTATCCGGCAATTGATCTGCGTGGCGGCAGAGTGGTCCGCCTGCGCCAGGGTGACCCGAAACAGGAAACCGTCTACTCCGATGATCCTGCGGAGACAGCCCGACAGTTACTAAGAACCGGCGTTGAAATGATCCACGTAATCAATCTCGATGGCGCTTTTAATGAAACGCAGGACGCCAACCTGGAAGCCCTGCAGCAGGTGCTGGCCACCGGCGCACTGGTGCAGCTTGGCGGCGGGATTCGTTCCCTGGAATCGATCCAAACCTGCATGGATCTGGGTGTGGCGAGGGTGATCCTCAGCACCGTGGCAGTTTCCCAGCCGATGCTCGTTGCACAGGCGCTTAAGAAGTATGGACCCGACCGTATTGTGATCAGCATAGATGTGCGCCGCAACCAGGTGTATACACATGGCTGGAAGGAACAATCACTGTTTGATCCGGTCTCTCTCGCTTTGGCTTTTAAGAATGCCGGACTGCATACATTGATCACCACCAGCATCGTTCGCGATGGCACAGGTGAAGGATTGAACGTCACCGCAGCGAAAAAACTGGCCGAGCAAACAGAAATGGATGTGATCGCCGCCGGCGGTGTAGATTCCCTGAAGGACATCCAGGCTGCGAAAGAGGCAGCGCTGCGCGGCGTGATCATAGGCCGGGCGCTGTATGACGGATCCGTGTCCCTCAAGGAGGCCCTGGCATGTTAGCCAGACGAATTATCCCCTGTATGGATATCAAAGATGGACGGATTGTCAAAGGTGTTAACTTTGTCAACCTGCGCGACGCCGGAGACCCGGTCACCCAGGCAAAGCTCTACGATGAGATGGGCGCCGACGAGCTGGTGTTCCTCGATATATCTGCTTCCCCGGAAGGGCACCAGACCACGCTGGAAACAGTGCGAAGCGTGGCTGACAGTGTGTTTCTGCCGCTCACGGTTGGAGGCGGGATCCGCACGGTAGAGGATATGCGCAATACACTGCTGGCCGGAGCAGACAAGGTCAGTGTGAATACCGCTGCTGTCAAACGCCCGGAACTGATAAAGGAAGGCGCAATACGCTTTGGTACCCAGTGCATCGTGTTGGCCATTGATGCACGCTCCCGGGGAGATGGGAGTTGGGAAGTGGTTATCAACGGAGGCCGTAAACCGGTCGATCTGGATGCCGTTGAATGGGCTGAGTTGGGGGTTGCTCTTGGTGCAGGCGAAATCCTGCTCACCAGCATGGACACTGACGGTACACGGAATGGATACGACATTGCGCTCACCCGGACCATCTCGGAACGCGTGGGGGTACCGATCATTGCCAGTGGTGGTGCCGGCACAATAGACCACTTTATCGAAGTGCTCACAACCGGAAAGGCAGATGCTGCACTGGCAGCCTCCCTGTTCCATGATGGGGAGCTCACTATCCGAGAACTGAAACAGGCCCTGCTGGACCGCGGTCTGCCGATCAGGCCGCTGCTGAGCACAACGGATGGTTGAAACACGGCAGGAATGCAACAGCCTTGCTGCAGCATATCTCGTGACACTTATCTCAAGAGGAAGTATGCCCGAAGCAGTACTATTCGACCAAGAAAACACGGTTTGTCGGAATCCGGTCAACCTGTCGGCGCTGGATGGGAACCTGTCACAGACTGCGATTTTCTTCTTTAGCAAAAACACACAATGATTGCAGATTTTGCTGTTTTTCGAAACGGAGTGAAGAATAAGGGCTTCCGTATTCCATCAGAGAAATATCTGATACTCTGATCCTGGGGGTAGTGCCCTGGATCTCGTGAAAACATGCATGGTATTGACACGGAGGAAAAATGCCAAGAGCACTATTATCAGTATGGGATAAGACAGGACTGGTGGAACTGGCCAGGCAGCTGGCGGGAGCAGGCTGGGAACTGGTAGCCAGCGGTGGAACCGCAGCCGCGTTGGAAAAAGACGGGCTGGCTGTGATCCCGGTCCAGGAACTGACCGGTGAACCTGAGCTGCTCGATGGCCGGGTGAAGACCCTCCACCCCGCTGTACATGCCGGACTTCTTGCGCGTGAGCGTAAAGCAGATCTGGCTCAGCTGGCTGAGAGGAACTGGCTGCCAATCGACCTTGTGGTGGTGAACCTGTATCCATTTGAAGATATTATAAGTAAACCCGGGACCACACTCGAGCAGGCGCTTGAAATGATCGATATAGGAGGGGTTGCCCTGCTGCGCGCTGCAGCCAAGAATTTTCCTCGTGTCACTGTTCTCTGCGATCCGGCTGATTACCCGGCTGTTCTGGAGCATATGGGAATGCTGGCGTTTCGCCGGCAGATGGCCTGGAAGGCCTTCTCCCGTACTGCGGCATACGATGCCGCCATCGAAGCCTACCTGATCCAGCGTGAGGGCTACCCTGCACCGCTGCGCTGTGAAGCGTACCCGGTGATAGGCCTGCGCTACGGTGAAAACCCGCACCAGGCAGCCCACCTGTATGGCCCCACCATCGATTCCACGCCGATGGGTGGTATGCTGCTTCAGGGAAAACCGCTTTCCTACAACAACCTGCTCGACCTCGATGGCGCGTGGCGGGCGGTTCTGGCTTACACCGATCCTGCTGCTGTGGTCGTAAAACACACCAGCCCATGTGGAGTGGCCGCTTGCGCAGATACTGCAGAAGCCGTACGTCTGGCTATCCTTTCCGATCCGGTGTCGGCATTTGGCAGCGTGATTGCCTGCAACCGTGAGATTGATGAGGCGTTTCTGGAGGAAGTGGGAGATCTTTTTGTGGAATGCCTGGCTGCGCCTTCTTTCCACCCGGCCGCGCTGGACAAACTGAAGCACAAGAAAAACCTGCGCGCACTGCAACTACCGCTTAATAATCCGGCGGCATGGGGTGAGATGCGCACAATCTTTGGCGGCCTGCTGGTTCAGCAAAGCGATTCCGGTGATCCGGCTTCAGCCGAGGGCTGGCAGATCGTTTCAAAAAGAAAGCCAACAGGAGTCGAAATCGAAACGCTGCACTTCGCGTGGAAGGCCGTGCAGGCTGTCAAGTCGAATGCTGTTGTGCTTGCCAGCTCAAACCCGGAAAGCAGGTACACTGTTGGTATCGGCGGCGGCCAGCCCAACCGGGTCGACTGTGTGCGTATTGCAGGCGAACGCGCCGGCGAGCGGGCAGCGGGGTCGGTGATGGCATCCGACGCCTTCTTCCCCTTCCCGGACGGGATCGAAGCTGCACAGGAGCTGGGCGTCACCGCTGTCGTGCAGCCGGGCGGGTCGAAGCGGGATGCTCTGGTAATCGAAGCGGCCGATAAAGCCGGCATGGCGATGGTGTTCACCGGCGTGCGCCACTTCCGGCACTAAGCTCGGGGCACACACAGATGAAAGAAGGACATGAAACATGGATCTTAGATTCGATCATAATGGGTTGATCACGGTAGTGGTGCAGGACGCCGAAACCGGATTGGTGCTGATGGTCGCCTGGGCGAACGAAATCGCCATCCAGCAGACTCTGGACACCGGCTTCGCAACCTTCTGGAGCCGCAGCCGCAAGGAACTCTGGCGTAAAGGCTCCACCTCCGGCAACACTATGCAGATCACCCAGATACATGTGGACTGCGACGCAGATACCCTTCTGTACCGGGTAAGGCCGGCCGGCCCAGCCTGCCATACCGGAAATACTACCTGTTTCTACAGAACCCTGGAGGAAGCTCTTGCTGAAGAAACTCTCTGAAATAATCGAAGACCGTAAACAGAACCAGCCCGCCGGTTCCTACACAGTGGAACTATTGCAGGCCGGTGAAGATAAAGTGCTCAAGAAGGTCGGCGAGGAAGCAATGGAAGTCATCCTGGCCGCCAAGGGACAGGGCAAACAGCGCCTCGTGGAGGAAACCGCCGACCTGCTCTACCATCTGTTGGTGATGCTGGCTTCCTATGATCTCTCCCTGACGGATGTCGAGGAAGAGCTGCGCAAACGGCACGGATAAAATGGCCCATAACACAAAGCTGCTGCCGCTCACTGAAGAACAGCAGCGGTTTATCGAGAACAACGTGCTGATTATCCGTACAATGGTTGAATCCCTTACGGAAGAAGGGTCTCCAGACAGCACACTCCCCTGGACACATCCGGAGCGGTTGGATGCTGCATACGGAGCCTGGTATGCAGAGCACAACAGGGTGGAAGAAGATCCTGCGCCGATGCTGACCGCCTTCGGGGTCGGCTTCGGTGAGTATCTAATTGCTGAATTCAACCTCAAATGGGCTTTTGCAAACGATAAAAAAGGGAACGGGCTTGTGCTGACCGGGATGCCGGGAAAACTGCTGCTTTTCCCGGATCGGCTGCTGCAGAAACACTACGATCGGGGCGATCTGTGTTTCTTTTCTACACTGGCTGCTCGGTACTCGAAATTACTTGCCAGAATCAACGGCTTGTAATCTGTTATCTGAGCCGCCGGTGAAATGGGTTCCA